>SXOW01000376.1 GCA_005778315.1 Acidobacteriota bacterium | reverse complement strand
TGAGGAAGGCCACTTTCAGCTCCGTGACCCGATTTCGAAATGGCTGCCGGAATTCGCCAACATGCAGGTCGCCATCCCGTCTCCGCCGCTGGAACAGGTAACCGCGCGCTACAAGACGGTCCCGGCGGAGTCGCAGATCACGGTGCAGCAGATCCTGACCCACACCGCCGGGCTGGCGAACAGCTATCGCGGCATCACGCAGCCGGAGTTCATGCGGATGTCGGCAGAGACGAAACCCGGCGACACGGTTGGCGACATGGTGAAGCGGCTGGCGGCGCTGCCACTCAACTTCCAGCCAGGTGAGCACTGGGAGTATGGTGTGGCGACGGAGATTGTCGGTCGGCTGGTCGAAGTGATGTCCGGACAGACGCTCGACGAATTCTTCAAGGAGCGTATTTTCGAGCCGCTCGACATGACCGATACCCACTTCTTCCTGCCAGAGGAGAAGCTGGATCGATTTACCGCGCTCTACGGTCCAGACGCCAACGGGAAGATCACACGCACCGAGGCACCGACCGCCGACAGCCGTTACGTGGCTGAGCCCCACACCTACTTCAGCGGCGCCGGCGGGCTGGTGTCCACCGCTCGCGACTACTTCCGATTCCAGCAGATGATGCTCAACGGTGGCGAGTTGGATGGCACCCGGATCCTGAGTCGGAAGACAGTCGAGATGATGACCGCCAACCACACCGGCGACAAGGGCATCTGGCTCGCTGGTCCCGGTTACGGCTTCGGGCTGGGTTATGCCGTGGTGACCGATCTCGGTCCCGCTGCCACGCCGCGGTCAGAGGGGTCCTTCTACTGGAGCGGTGCGTTCGGCACGATCTTCTGGGTGGACCCGGTCGAAGAGGTCATCGGCATCGTCATGCACCAGTTGCAGCCCTACGCGCACATCAACGTACGGCCGGATATGGCGTCGATGACCTATCAGGCCATCATCGACTAGCGCGCGGCCAGGGACGCCGAGATGATCTCCTCGTCGTTGCGGGCGATGATGTGCTGGTTCGCGTACGCCGGGTGGGACCAGTTGACGTAGGTCAGCTCGCGCCGATTACCCGGCTTCGAGGTCGGTGCGAGCAGTGGCGTCCGACTGATCTCTTCGTAGCCTTCGGGTGACAGCTTGGCAATGATGAGGTCGCCGCGATCGTTGTTGATGAACACCCGGTCTTCGTGCTGCACCATGAACGCGGTGGTCCAGCGGGCGCGCTCGCCGGTCGCTTCCTGTGTTGCCCACACCCGCTCGCCGGTCGCCGCGACGAGACACCGGAGCTGACCGTAGCTGTCGAACCCATAGATGTGGTCGCCATCGATGATCGGGGTGCCGATGACGGCGTGCAAACCATCCGTCAGGATTTCGCTCCGGCTGTTTCCACGCCAACGCATCGTCGCGTCCGGTCGGTCGTTGTCGAGCGCCAGCATCATCGGGCCGTCGTAGAACGTGGTCAGGAACAGGTCGGTGGCTCGTCGAACCGGGGTGGCCACCGTCATGTCGTACCCGACCTCGAACGGTTGTTCCCAGTAGACCTCGCCAGTCGCCGGGTCCAGTGACGACACCGCGAGCGGGTGCCAGATGATCAGCTGCTGCACACCACCCGCGTCGATGAAAATGGGCTGAGCGACGCCAGCCCCCGCTTCGACGGAGGACAACGCGCGCCACACTTCGTTTCCGGTCGCGCGGTCGAACGCCACTACTTTCGCGTCAGGGGTGCCCCCCACGAGCGTGATGACGCGTTCGCCGTCGACAATGGGCGCGCTCGAAAAGCCCCACTGCGGGATCTCCGCCCCGAAGTCCTCCACGAAATTGGTGGTCCAGATCACGTCGCCCGTCTCGACCGAGAGCGCGGTCATGATGCCGGTGGCGCCGACCGCGTAGACGCGGTCGCCATCGACGGTCGGGGTGGCGCGCGGACCCTCGTCCCAACTGACACCGAGATAGCTGACGTCCCAACTGTGGGTCCAGAGAATCTCACCGGTCTCTTCATCGAGACAAAGGATCCGTTCGGTGCCGTCGAGTCCTCCGGCGCGTTCAAAGTCGGTGATGAAGATGCGTCCATCCGCGACCGAGGGTCCGGAGAAACCATGGTGAATGGGCGTCCGCCACCGGACATCGAGACCATCGGCCGGGAACGTCTCGAGGATGCCGCTCTCCGTCCAGACGCCGGTACGGCCCTCGCCGCGGAACTCCGGCCAGTCATTGGCGGACAGGACGGTCAGGCCGAGGCTGAACACGAGGGCGGCGGCGGTAGCGGGACCTGTCATCTGGTGGCGTGTCATCTGTTCCTCGTAGCGTGTCTGACTGTAGTGGCTAGCGTCCGTCCAGCTCGTCGTAGATCGCCTGCACGTTGGCGGCGGCGCGGTCCATGGTGTAGCTGGGGTAACGCGTCTGAAGATCGAGGGCGGCGACCGCGTCGTCGACCGAGCGACCCGCCGCCTTCGACGCGCGTACCGAATCGAGAAAATCCCGGTTGAACCGCGCGTATTCCTCGACGTTGGCCCACGTGGTCCAGTCCCGGATCGGACTGCCGGTTGGCGGGGGAATGTGGCCTGGAATGACGCGTCGTATCCCATCGATCGAGGCAACGATGCGGTCGAGCGTATCGGGATAGGCTACGCCGCTCCCGCCGTTGGCCACGTCGATGTAGGGCGTACCCATGACCGCGAACAGGTCACCCAGATGCGCCATCCCGATGCCGGGGAACACGACGACCGTGTCACCGTCCGTGTGTCCCGCTCCGAAATGATAGAGGTCGATCTGGTCCTTCCCCTGCAGCAGCGTCAGCCGGTCCGTGAATGTGCGATCGGGGAGCCCGACCGCACCCGCTCCCGCAAACGGCGCCATGCTCCGCATCCGCGTGGCGGTCGCCTCGTGCGCGACGATCTCGACATTCGCGGGGAAGTCGAGGTTCCCGCCGACGTGGTCGCCATGCGTATGCGTGTTGATGATAAGGGTGACTGGCTGGTCGGTGATCAACAGCACCGTCTTTAGAATCGGCTGTCCCCATCCGGCCAGCTTGGTGTCAACCAGCACGACGCCGTCGTTTTCAGTGACCAGCGCTGCCGTGTGCCCCCCGCCGCCGCTTATGACATACAGGTTCTCGCGGACGTCCAGCGACTGCATCGCCACCGTCCGATCTTCCTGGGCCGTGCCGCCCGTGACCGCGAGTGCGACGAGGGCCGCGGTGGTCAACCCTCCGAGAGTCATCGTTCGTAGCATGGCGCGCCTTTACCTGATGAAAATACTCTTGGGTATCTTGCCAGTGACCAGTTGTGTGAGGTCGACCGCCTCCGCGACGTGGAAGTCGACCGCGATGCTGGCTAACGACACGGCCTTGGTCGGGGTCAGTCCTTTTTCTGTGACGAGGAACGCGACGACCTCGTCCACGGCCTTCTGCAGGGCGCGGTCGAGGTCGAGGTCGATCCCCATCAGTATGTAGTGCGTCGCATTCTCCGCGCGCGGGCCGGTGATGACGGTGTCCTTGTGAAGCACGAACCGAAACCGGCCGGTGAGCGACTGTTCGATGGCGGTACCGCTCACCTCACCGTCGCCTTGCGCCGAATGCGGGTCGCCTACGTAAAACCGCGCCCCGGGATGCAGCACCGGCAGATACAGGGTGCTGCCGACCGTGAGTTCCTTTACATCCATGTTACCGCCGAAGGCGCCAGGTGGTCGGGACGCCTGGACGCCAGGTATGTCGACCCCCGGTTCGCCGAGGACCGGCCGAGGCGCCACCGCCATGATCCCCATGAATGGCGCGAGCGGCACGTGCACGTCGTCAGAGAACAGGGCGACCTCCCGGCCGGCCACCGTCCCGGAATGGATGAGATGCGGCACCGTCTCTACGTCGCGGACCGGGTCATCGGGACGCGAGCCAGGGTACCCAGGTCCGAATACCCCGGCGCTCGCACCTGTGTTGTTAATCCCGAATGGCACCCGGGTCACCAGTTCGAGGACCTGTATTTCGAGCATGTCCCCGGGCGCCGCACCGGAGATCGCGATGGGGCCGGTGATGACATGTCCGCTGCGGCCCTCACGTGGTCGACCTTCACGGGAGTTCCAGAAGTCGATGACATCCGGCAGGATGTCGTCCGGCGCCGCCCCGAGGCCCGTGA
>SXOW01000375.1 GCA_005778315.1 Acidobacteriota bacterium | reverse complement strand
CGTCATCAGCGACGAGGTGTTCGACCTGTATTCGCTGGACGATGCCGTCACCGGAACGGCCGGGGCCCTGGTGGATGACTCCGAGGTGCTCACGTTCACCCTCGGTGGATTGTCCAAATCTGCGCTGCTCCCGCAGGTCAAGCTCGGGTGGATCCTCGTCGGTGGACCACCGACGTTGGCGCGTCGAGCGCTCGCGCGACTCGAGTTTATTGCCGACACCTACCTGTCCGTGGCCACGCCCGTGCAGCACGCTGTCGGCCCGCTCCTGGCCCGGACGCGGCCTCTCGCGATCCAGGTGCGCGACCGGGTCCGCGCCAACGCCGAGGCGCTCCGCGGTCTCGTGGACCGGTTCCCCGCGTGTCAGGTCCTCCAGGCCGAGGCTGGATGGTACGCTGTCGTGCAGGTGCCGGCCCTCCTGTCCGAGGAAGCGTTGGTCATCAACTTGATAGAGAAGGACGGCGTGCTGGTGCATCCTGGTTACTTCTACGACTTTCCTCGCGAAGCCTTCCTGGTGGTCAGCCTCCTCGGGGAGCCAGCACCGTTTGCGACCGCCATGCACCGCGTGCTGGCCCGAGCATCAGGATGAACCGCCTGCCCGCGCCGGTCGTGAAGGATCTCGTCCTGATTGGTGGAGGACACACCCACGTCGCCGTGCTCAAACGGTTCGGGATGAGCCCGATCCCCGGGGTCCGGCTTACCCTGATCACCCGCGATGTGCATACGCCCTACTCCGGCATGCTGCCGGGCTTGGTGTCCGGGCACTACGCCTTTGACGAGGTGCACATCGACCTGGCGCCGCTGAGTCGATTCGCCGGTGCGAGGCTGTTTCATCAGCCCGTGACCGGACTCGACCTGGACCGACAGCTCGTGCTGTGCGAAGGACGGCCGCCGGTCCCCTACGACGTCCTGTCGCTCAACATCGGATCCACGCCGTCATTTGGTGGCGTGCCGGGGGCGGCCGAGCTGGTGGTGCCGGTCAAGCCGATCAGCCGGTTCGTACCCAGATGGGATCGGATCCGCGCCCGCGTCGCGGCGTCAGAGGGGCCAGTGCGTATCGGCGTCGTCGGCGCCGGAGCCGGCGGTGTCGAGTTGACCCTCGCCGCGGACTACGCGCTCCGGCACGCTCGCCGGGAGGCGGGGCGGTCGGAGGACGGCGTCGAGATGCATCTGTTCGGATCCGACCACAGCATTGTGTCGACTCACAATCGGGGCATGCGTGGACGGCTCGAGCGGACGCTCCGTGCGCGTGGCGTCCACCTGCATCTGGGACAGAGCGTGGCGTCGGTGGCTGCGGGGCAACTCACCCTGGCGGACGGTGGCAGTGTGGCGGTCGACGAGGTGCTCTGGGTGACCCAGGCTGGCGCGGCTCCGTGGGTGGCTGAGTCTGGGCTCGACGTCGATGGTCAGGGCTTCGTGCGCGTCCACGACACGCTCCAGTCCTGTTCGCACCCGGGCGTGTTCGCCGCGGGCGATGTGGCAGCCGTCGTCAACCATCCACGCGAGAAGGCCGGCGTGTTCGCGGTGCGACAAGGCCCACCGCTGGCGGCCAACCTGCGACGGGCCCTGCTCGGCCGACCCCTCAGGCCGTTTCGTCCGCAGCGCCGATTCCTGACCCTGGTCTCAACTGGTGATCGCCACGCCGTCGGGTCCCGCGGGTGGTGGTCGTTCGAAGGCCACGCGGTATGGCGGTGGAAGGACTGGATCGACCGCCGGTTCATGTCGCTCTATGCCGATCTGCCACCCATGGCGGGCGACACGGCACCGACGATCGAGCCGGGTCTGGCCTCGCCCGACGTGCTGCGCGACATCTCGACCGCGGCCATGCGTTGTGGAGGCTGCGGGTCAAAAGTCGGCGCCACGCCGCTCACACGCGTCCTTGAGCAGCTTCGGCCGGTACGGCGGGACGACGTCCTGATTGGCCTCGATGCGCCAGACGATGCCGCTGTCATTTCCGTGCCACCGGACAAGGTGCTCGTGACCACGGTGGACGCCTTTCGCGCCATCGTGAACGACCCGTTCGTGTTCGGCCAGATCACGGCCAATCACTGTCTCGGCGATATCTTCGCGATGGGCGCCGACGCCCAGACCGCTCTGGCGGTGGCGACCGTACCGTTCGGACTCGACCACAAAGTCGAAGACACCTTGGTGCAACTGCTGTCGGGGGCGGTCCGGGTACTCAACGACGCCGGCGCAGCGCTGGTGGGCGGGCACACGAGTGAAGGCGCCGAGCTGTCTCTGGGTTTGTCGCTGACCGGACTGGTGAACCGCGACGCGGTGCTGCGAAAGGGCGGCCTGCAGCCTGGTGACCGGCTCGTGCTGACACAGGGCATCGGGACCGGCACGTTGTTCGCGGCAGAGATGCGCCTGCGGGCCAAGGGCCGGTGGATTGAGGCGGCCATCGTGGCGATGTGTCAGTCGAGTCGTGACGCGGCCGACACCCTGCGCCGCCACGGCGCGAGTGCCTGCACCGACGTGACCGGGTTCGGTCTACTGGGGCATCTGGTCGAAATGACACGCGCCTCCAACGTGGACGTCCGGCTCGATCTGCAGGCGGTGCCGGTCCTCGACGGTGCCCTCGAGACGAGTGCGGCAGGATTCCTCAGCTCCCTCCATCCGCACAACGTGCGGCTCCGGCGCGCGGTTGCTGACGTGGAGCGGTGCAGCGGCGACCCGCGATATGCGCTGTTGTACGATCCACAGACGGCGGGCGGTCTTCTGGCCGGCGTCCCTGCCGATCGTGCGGGAGCGTGCGTCGACGACCTGCGTGCCCACGGCTACCACGACGCAGCCATCATCGGCACCGTTGAGCCCCGAGGGCAGCGTGCGCCCGGCGCGTCGATCGAGAGCGATGCACCAATTCATATCGACCGAGGATCCGCATGATCGACATTGGTAGGAGACCGCCAGCATTCACGCTGCCTGACCAGGTTCGGACGCGACTTCGCGAGCGACAGGGATGATCGACCGCGCCGGTGCCGATGGGGCGGACGAGGCTGCAGAACCGGGTCATGTACCCGTTCGGGCCCCGGAGCTTGCCGGCGCCGTTGACGGGCTGAACGTCACGGCGCCGCTCACGATGCGGGCGCTGCGCGGCAAGGTCGTGTTGCTCGAATTCTGGACCTACGGCTGCATCAATTGTCTGCACCAGCTGCCGGGCCTCAAGCGGCTTGCCGCGGCTCACGCGGAACACCTGGTGGTGATCGGGATCCATTCACCGAAATTTCCTAACGAACGCAGCACCGCCAACCTGCGACAGGTGCTGGCCCGCCACGAGATTACGCATCCGGTGGCGAATGATGCGGACTTCCGGATCTGGCGCGAATACACGGTGCGCGCGTGGCCAACGCTGGCGCTGATCGATCCGGCCGGCTATCTGGTGGCCGGGGCGTCGGGTGAGGGGCACCTCCCGCAGTTCGATCAAGCCATCGCCGCCGTCACACGGGTGTTTGCCGAGCGTGGCGAGTTGCGCAGCGGCCCACTGGCCGAGGCGCGGCCGCTGGTGACCTCGCTTCCCGGGGAGCTCGCGTTTCCGGGCAAGGTGGCAGTGGATGCCGCGCGCGGTCGGCTGTACGTGGCGGATACGCGCCACGACCAGATCCTGCTCGCCACGCTGGCGGGCACGCCGGTGACGCGCATCGGGTCCGGGCGTGAGGGGGCCGACGACGGGAGTTGCCGGGAGGCCTGTTTTCGGCGTCCGCAGGGGATGGCGGTGCGTCCGGAGGATGGCGCCCTCCTGGTGGCTGATACGGGGAACCACCTGATTCGCGGGGTCGACGTCGATGCCGGTCACGTGCGGACGCTGGCGGGCAACACCGATCAGGCGCGGCGGGGCGCCGCCGGCGGTGGCGCCGTGACTTCGTCGATCAGCTCACCCTGGGATCTGGCCCACATCGGTCGGTTGGTGTTCATCGCGATGGCCGGTGTGCACCAGCTCTGGGTGCTGGATGTCGCGCGCGGGTTCATGGTTCCGTACGCAGGGTCCGGCCACGAGGCCCGGACGGACGGCGGCCTGGACGACAGCGCGTTTGCGCAGCCGTCGGGATTGGCTTGGCACGGGGGCACCCTGTTTGTCGCCGACAGCGAGTCGAACGTCATTCGGACCGTGGGCCTGCCGCCCGTGAATACGGTGCGTACCCTGGCCGGTGGCGACCTGTTCGAATTCGGTGACGCGGATGGAGTTGGCGAGGCGGCCCGGTTTCAGCACCCGCTCGGTGTCGCGTATCACGACGGTGCGTTGTACGTATCAGATACGTACAACCACCGCATCAAGCGACTCGATCTGGCGACGCGTCGCGTGACGGCCTTTGCCGGTTCGGGGACACCCGGGCTACGAGACGGCCGCAGCGGACGGGCGCGGTTCTACGAGCCGGGGGGGGTGGCCGTGGCGGGCGGCCGGCTGTTCGTCGCCGATACGAACAATCACGCCGTGCGCGCGGTCGATCTGAAGACCGCCGCGGTCTCGACCGTGATTGGGAACGGCGCGTGACACGCGCACGCCGGAGCGGCGGCCGGCGCACCGCTCGACATCTCTAGATCGCGGAAGTCCAGAGGTGTGCGTGTGTTACACTCCGTGCCTTATGCTCCGATCTCGCTATCCTGCGCGACTGGGTTTCCTCGTCCGTGCCAGCGTCGTCACCGCTGCGACCGCAGGCCTGGTCGGGTGCGTGTTCGAGGAACCACCCTTGCCGGTAGAGACCGGTGTCCGCGATGTCTATCTGGCGCCGGACACTCGCGTGGTCGAAGAGGAGGTTCCCCGCGACGCCACATTGGCTGGGATCCTGGCGTCCCATGACATGCCATCCGACGTCGCCCACGCGTTCGTCGAGTCGATGCGTCCGGTGTTCGACCCCACGGACCTCCAGCGTGGACACCCGTATCGCATGGTGTACGGCACCGATGGTCGTTTCCGTCGCTTCGAATACCACGTGGACGACGACCAGTTCCTGGAGGTCGCCAGCGGTTCAGCACCGTTTGTCTTCAACGCCTCGCTCGTCGACTACGAAAAGCGACGTGATGAGGTGGTGATGCATAGCGCGATCGACGAGCAGAACAATTCGCTGTTCGCCGCCATGGAGGCCGGGGGCGCCAATGCCCAGGTTGCGATCGACGTGGCCGATGTGTTCAGCGGCGAGATCGATTTCAACACCGAGCTGCGACTCGGCGACCACTTCCAGGTGCTCTACGAGCAGTTCGTGCGCGAAGAGGAGCATGTCACCTACGGCGACGTGCTCGCGGCCACTTTCGTGAACGACGGCCGCCAGGTGTCCGCATTTCGATTCGACGTACAGGGTGAGGCCCCGGCGTACTTCGACGCCAACGGTCGCTCCATGAAACGGCAGGTCCTCTCGTCGCCGTTCCGATTCGAGCCCCGGGTCACCTCACGGTTCTCGTATCGTCGGTTGCATCCCGTGCTCGGCACGCACCGTGCCCACCTGGGCGTGGACTATGGCGCACCCAGTGGCACGCCGGTGATTGCGGTGTCGAGGGGCACCGTGGTGTCCGCTGCCGCGAGTGGTGGATCCGGCAACACGGTGCGGTTGCGGCATACCAATGGCTACGAGACCTACTACCTGCATCTGTCGCGGTTTGCGAAAGGGATGCGTGCGGGGGCATCCGTGGCGCAGGGTGAGGTGATCGGCTATGTCGGGTCGACCGGCTTGGCGACGGGACCGCACCTCGACTACCGATTGCGGAAGAACGGCACGTTCGTCAACCCGTTGACCGAGCGCAAAAACCTGCCGCCTGGCGACCCGGTGCCGGCAGAGCAAATGGCCGCATTCGAGGAGGCTCGCGATCACGCGTTGGCACGGCTCGCCGGTCGCCCGGTCCCCCGAGATGACCGACTGCTGGTCGCAGACGACTAGTCCAGACTCCTTCGCTCACGGCCACCATCGGCGTCGCGCACGCGACGCCATCCTACCCGACACGATCTCAGGCGACCGCGTCGAACGGAACCCAGTAACCGAAAATCTCCGATGGCAGTTGTTCGTCCGTTTCGCGCACTACGACCGGAACCGCACGCGGCGGCCGCGGTTGCCTCCGTGCCGTACGACGTGGTGAGTACCGACGAAGCGCGGGCGCTGGCCGCGGGTGCTCCGCTGAGTTTTCTCCACGTCACCCGGCCCGAGGTCGATCTGGCACCTGACGTCGATGTGCACGACGCCAGGGTCTACCAGACCGCCCGCGCCAATCTGGCGCGTCTCAGGGAGACGGCCCCGCTCGTGGTGGAAGCGCAGCCGGCGCTGTACGTCTATCGTCTCCAGGATGGCGCACATACGCAGCTCGGGGTAGCCGGGTGCTTCTCGCTGGACGAGTACGACCGCGGCGACATCAAGAAACACGAGCGCACGAGGCCCGACAAAGAAGACGATCGCACCATCCACATGGTGACGATCGAAGCGCAGACCGGGGTCGTCTTTCTCACCTACCGCCACACGGCCGACATCGCTAGTGCCATCGACCAGGTGTGCGCCAGCGAGCCGCTCTTCGATTTCGTGGCCCCGGACGGGATTGGCCACACCGTATGGCGCGCCGGCGGCGAGGACACGGCCCGTTTGGTCCAGAGTTTCGCTCCGGTGCCAGCTCTCTATATCGCTGACGGGCACCATCGGGCCGCCAGCGCCTCCCGTGCGCGGCATGCCCTCGCCGACCGGGGGATCGTGTCACCGGGGGGCGAGCGGGAATCGGACTACATGTTGGCCGTGGCGTTCCCCGACCACCAGACCCGAATTCTGCCGTACAACCGCACCGTGTCTGACCTGGCGGGGGCGACCCCGTCGCAGTTTCTTACGAGGCTGTCGGCTCGGCTGACGGTCGAACCGACCCGTGTCACGACACCGGCGCCTGGCGACGCGGCGATGTATCTCGACGGAGCCTGGCATCGAGTGGCCCTGTCAAACCGCGCACCCGATCGCAACCTAGACCCGGTCGGCTCGCTCGACGTGTCGGTTTTGCAAGACCACATACTGGCGCCGTTGCTGGACGTCACCGACATCCGTCGCGACCCACGTGTCCGTTTTGTCGGCGGCATCCGTGGCACATCAGAGCTGAAGCAACTGGTCGACTCCGGGGTGGCTGCGGTCGCTTTCTCGATGTCTGCGGTCACGGTGGCGGAACTTCTCTCGATTGCCGACGCTGGCGCGATCATGGCGCCCAAATCCACCTGGTTCGAGCCCAAGCTTCGCGACGGGCTTCTCACACACTTGATCTGATATGGCTCCGACACCTACACACCGCGTGTTCAACTTCAGCGCCGGACCAGCCGTTTTGCCGGAGCCGGTACTTCAGGAGGCGCAGCGTGACCTGATGGCACTGCCCGGCGTCGGGATGTCTATCTTGGAGGTGAGCCACCGCTCGCCGGTGTTTGACGGTGTCCTGGAGCGGGCCGAGTCCGATCTCCGCACGCTGGTCGGACTCGGTGACGACCATCATGTGCTGTTCCTGCAGGGTGGCGCCAGTCAGCAGTTTGCGATGGTTCCGATGAATCTGCTTCCGCCAGATGGTGTGGCTGACTATGTGGTGACCGGGGCGTGGGCGCAGAAGGCCGCCGAGGAAGCCGCGAAGTTCGGTCAGGTCAATGTGTGCGCGACGACCGAGGCCGAGGCCTTCACCCGTGTGCCACGCGCGGAGGAATGGCACCCCACGCCGGGTGCCGCCTATCTGCACCTGACGTCGAACAACACCATCTTTGGCACGCAGTGGCCGAGCTGGCCAGAGGTTGGAGACAGCCCCTTGGTGGTTGATGCCTCATCCGACCTGCTCTGTCGTCCCGTTGACGCGAATCGGTGCGGGTTGGTGTACGCGGGAGCCCAGAAGAACCTGGGCCCGGCCGGTCTCACGCTGGTCATGGTCCGGAAGGATCTGGCCGAGCGTGGCCCCGAGTCCATTCCGACGATGCTGCGGTACTCCGTGGCCGCCAAGCACGGGTCGCGCTACAACACGCCGCCCGTTTTTGCGATCTACCTGTTCGGCCTGGTGATGCGCTGGCTGCTCGACTCCGGGGGGCTGGTTGAGATGGAGACGCGGAACCGTCGTAAGGCGGCTCTCCTGTACGACGCCATCGACGGCTCTGAGTTCTACCGCGGAACGGCGGACCCGGGCAGTCGATCACTGATGAACGTGACGTTCCGGCTTCCGACCGAGGAGCTGGATAGGCGGTTTGCCACCGAAGCCGATGCGGCGGGACTGTCCGGGCTCCAGGGGCACCGAGCCGTTGGCGGACAGCGCGCGTCGATCTACAACGCGTTTCCGGAAGCGGGTGTCACCGCACTCGTCGAGTTCATGCGCGAGTTCGAACGGGTCAACGGCTAAGCTGCATTGCTCGCAGGATCCACGTCAGGTCGGCCGCAGGGGCGGTGGTTCACGAGAGGGCCGCTGCAACGACCGTGAGCCACGCTGTCCCGAACCTGAAACGGTTGTGGTACCGTTGAGCGGTCGCCAATCCCAAGGTTTTCCCCGCTATCCCAGTGAGACAGGTTCAGGGTTCCGTCGTCTGCCCCCAGTGCGGTCGGTTGGTGGGTGTCAACGAAGAGAAGTGCCCGTTTTGTGGGTCCTGGCGCCCGGGGCTCTTTGGTTGGGCGACTGTGCTGCGCCGGGCCGTGGGCGGGCGGTTGGATCTGTTCGACCTGATCGCCGGCGCCTGCGCCACCCTGTATGCGCTGGCGCTCTTGCTTGACCCGAGCGCGATCTTCCAGATGAGCGGGCTCATGTCCATCCTGTCACCGGGGGGGCGAGCGCTCTACCAGCTCGGGATGACAGGCGGGGTCGCGTGGGATCAGGGGTGGTGGTGGACGCTGTTCACCGCGATGTATCTCCACGGCAGCCTGCTCCACATTGTGTTCAATGTCATGTGGATCCGGAATCTCGGCCCGGGTGTGACACAGGTCTACGGGCCGGGCCGTGCCTTCCTGCTGTTCAATATCGCCGGCGTCGGCAGTTTTCTGGCCTCGAACGTGATGAGTGGCGTCCCCACCATCGGCGCGTCCGGAAGCATCTTCGGGCTGCTGGCCGCCCTGATTGTCTACGGCCGTCGGCGCGGCAGCTCGATGATGACCCAGCAGCTCTGGCAGTGGGCGATCGTTCTCGGGGTGTTCGGATTCATCATGCCGGGGATCAACAATTGGGCCCACGGTGGCGGCTTTGCAGCGGGTTGGATTGCGGCTCAGCTCATGCCGCTGGATGACGATCGCCAGGACAGCAGCTGGGTCCTGGTCGCCTCGCTGGGCTTCATCGCGATGGCCGTCGTGGGTGTTGGTCTGTCGTTCGTGCGAGTGACCAGTATCCTGATGGGGTAGCGTCCATCCCTGCACGCGACTCGACCTACCCTTCGCCCACCGTCAGGCGGTGTTGTCTGACCCTCCACCGTTCCCGTTGTTCGACGTGCCGCCGCCGTCGCTCTTGCGTGGTCCGCGTCGCCTGCCTCTCCGCCGGCGTCGCCTCGTCCTCGGGCCGTCGTCGGGGGCGCCTAGCGTGCTCGCCGCGTCGGTCTTCCACTGCTCCGCTGCTCCAGGTGTGTCGCCGTGAATCTCCATCCAGGTGAGCGCGTCCGCAAACGCGGGGCGCTGGGTGAGGATCCGGGTCGCGCGTGGCGTCAATGGCTCGCCGGTGAGTCGGGCGTGCAGATCGAAGACTTGTCGGAGCCGCTCGACGTCGCGCCTGGCGACCGGCAGCACGCCGAGCGAGACCTCGAGGGGGCGTTTCGTCAGCGGTTCTCGGGCGGCCCCCCGACGCGGCCGCTCGATGGTGGTGAACGAGGAGACGAGGCTTCCGAGCAACATCGCGTTGCTGAGACTCGGCGGGCTGTCGTCAAAACGGCGGCGATACCGGTCGAGCGCTGCCAGCGATCGCCAGAGTCCGTGCGAGTGTGCGCGGTCCAGTTCCGGTGCAAAGTGGCTCAACAAGCCGATCTCGCCCAAGTCTCGG
>SXOW01000374.1 GCA_005778315.1 Acidobacteriota bacterium | reverse complement strand
CCGTTACGGTCGTGGCATCGGCGCAACGAATGAAGATGCCGCTGTTGGCCGGTTCGTCCACCCAGAACTCGAGTGTCAGCTCGAAGTCCGTGTAGGAGCGGGGTGTCACGAGAAAGCCGCTTCCGGTGTCGGCCTGGACCGCGCCATCGGCCAGTTCCCAGTTGGCGTTGCCGATCGGGTTCCACCCGTCAAGCGTCGAGCCGTCAAACAGCGTGGTCCACGCGCCCTGCGCCGACAGCCCGGCGGGTTGCACGCACATGACCCCAAGCGCGGCGATCGAAAGCACGACTGAGAGTGAGCGTTTCATGAAGTCCCCTTACGTATGCGCGTCGCGGGGGCGCCGCGCGAGGTTGCGATGGTGGGTCTACTGCACGAATTCTAACAGCCTCCGCCCGCTACCGACCGAGGTCGAGCGCAAGAATATCTTTCCGATCCCGGATGTACAGCGTGCGACCGACCAGGGTTGGTGGGGTCCAGGCGTTCGCGGTCAGGATCTCGTGTCGCGCGTGAACGTCGAGGCCCGCCTCCGTGACGGAGGCCAAGGCCAGTTCACCATCTTCATCCGCGATGATGACCTTGCCATCGGCGTACAGCAGATGGGCCCGAGCAAAGCTGCGGTCACGCCAGCGCTCTTCGCCAGTTGACGCGTCCAGCGCCGTCAGAAATGCCGGTCCGAAGTCACCACTGCTGCCAAGGACCAGTCCGTCCACCCGCAAGGCATTGCTGAAGTGCACGCGCATCCGATTGGTGGACCACATTTCCTCCGGTGTGGTTCGTCCGTCAACCAGGCTGAGCGTCAACATCCGGCTCCCACCGCCATAGGCCGACGACATGAACAGTCCGCCATCCTGCCCCCACACCGGCATGCTCACGTTCAGTCCCAGCTCGTTCTCGTGCGGATGCCGCCACAGCACACGTCCGTCTCGTGGGTCCAGTCCCACCAGTTCCTGTTGGCCCACCACCACCACCTGGTCCCTGCCGTCGACTGTGATCGGCACCGGCGATCCTGGAGCGACCGGAAACGCGTCGCTGCGCCAAACGAGGGCGCCCGTCGTCGGATTCAGCGCCACCACCCCCTGAGTGCTCCCCCCAAGCGGGACGATAAGGGTGTCCTCGAACGGGAGGGGGCTCGACGCGAACGCGTTGTAGTCGCCGAGTTCGAACCGCTCAACGAGGTTGCTGGACCAGCGGACGGCGCCGGTCTCGGCCTCGAGCGCATGGAGCGCGCCATCCACACCCAAGGCGAACACCCCGCCGAAGGCCAGTAGCGGCGTCGAGTACGGTCCCGGACCCGCGGCATTGAGCCAGACGTCGACGTACCCGTTGTGCGCCAGTGGCGCGGGATAGGCGTGCTGCCACCGTGTGGCGCCGGAGCCAGCGTCCAGCCCCACGATGACCTCGTCGTCGTCCTCGCGATACATCGTCACCAGCAGATCGCCGTCGACCACGATTGAGGAGTAGCCCTCACCAAGCGATCGCTGCCAGAGCGTGACGGGACCGTCGGCAGGCCAGCTGGATGCCAGCGGCGCCGAATCGACCTGGAAATCTCGGGTCGGGCCGCCCAGTTGCGGCCAGGCGTCCGGTGGTTGGCCCAGCACAGGTGAGACCGCGCCAAGCGACACCAGCACACCCGCGAGGCTCGTGCGGACGCAGGCGCGGAGATGTCTCGTGGATACGTGGTCCGAGGTCATCGAGGCTCCCAGGGAGGCGCGATCGGGCGACGGGGTCGCGCGGCCGCGTAAATCTGTTATGTTAGTCCAGTCGACGGGCTGAGCCGCTCGCGACGCACGGAAGGAATCCCTGTGACCAACAGCACGACGCGCACGGTATGCATGACAACGATGGTTCTGGTTTGCGTCGCGTTGACCCACACGCTGGCCGCAGCGCAGACGCCTACCGAACACCGGACGCCGTGGGGCGACCCGGACCTGCAGGGGGTGTGGGACTACTGGACCTTCACCCCACTCGAACGCCCTGACGAGTTTGCGGACCGCGACCAGCTGACCGCCGAGGAGGCCGCCGTCGTGGCGCAACGAAGCAACGCTGCGGCGCTGGGCCAGGACGCCCCGCCGCCACCAGGTGAGGTCGGGGGATACAGTCAAGAGGTCTGGACCGACCGTGCCCGCGCGACCGCGCTCAGACAACCGTCGCTCCTGGTCGACCCGTCCCACGGGAAACTCCCGGCCATGACGGCAGCCGCCCAGGCGCGGGCCACGGCCGAGGCAGCCGCCGGCGGGTATCCAGTCCGGTTGCGCGTCGGCGGCATCAATGAAGATCGGCCAGAGGCTCGCGGGACGGCCGAGCGCTGCCTGCTAGGCTTCTCGACCGGCCCCCCGATGTTGCCGGGTGGCTACAACAACAACGTGCAGCTCTTTCAGTCGCCGGGGTGGGTCGTGCTCTTGAACGAAATGGTGCACGACGTGCGGATCATCCCGATTGATGGCCGAGACGCGTTGCCCGCCGACCTCGATCAGTGGTTGGGCAGTTCGAGGGGTCACTGGGACGGCAGCACGCTCGTCGTCGAAACCACGAACTTCACAAACCGGACCGGCAGCTTCAACACGTCGTTCGTGTCCTGGGGATCGGCCGAACACCTGACGCTCACCGAGCGGTTCACCCGTCTCGCGGACGACACCCTGCGCTACGAGTTCACGGTGAACGATCCGAACACCTGGACCCAGACGTTCAGCGGAGAGTTCCCGATGCTGCTGGCCGACCAACCCCTCTACGAATACGCGTGCCACGAAGGGAACTACGGCATGCAGAACCTGCTGAGTGGAGCCCGGGCCGCCGAGCGCGACGACACCACACAGCCGTAACGGCAGGCGGCCTGCTGCGACCTGCTTTGGTAGCGTGCGAACCTTGCGATCCGATTCGCAGGTCTAGCGGGTCTGTGAGACCGAGGCGTTTTCACCAATCATGACCCCGGGGCCTGGAGATGCCGTGCTCGGCACCAACCCAGATTCAGCGGAACGCTCGACCCGTTCAACCCCCGATCACCTGATGTCCCGGCGCAGCGCGCTCGCGTTGTTGGGTGCGGGTGCCCTCGTGCCGTTGCAGGCCTGTTCCGCCCCTTTGTCGTCGCCGCCCAGCGCCGCAGGTGCCGGCACCTCGGAGGCGCTTCACTACCTGGGCCTTCAAGAAATCGGCCGGCTGATAGCCTCGCGTGACGTGTCGCCGGTTGAGCTCACCCAGCACATGCTGGACCGGATCTCGAAGGTCGACGCCACCCTGAAGAGCTACGCCACGGTGATGGCTGAGCCGGCCCTGGCAGCCGCGCGGTCGGCCGAACAGGAGATCCTGACGGGCAAGTATCGCGGCCCGCTGCACGGCGTGCCGAT
>SXOW01000373.1 GCA_005778315.1 Acidobacteriota bacterium | reverse complement strand
GGTATAGACCGGGTTGATTATTGACGAAAGTCCGGCAGGATCGTTTACACCAAGGAGATGCCTTGGATGGAGACGAATCTGACGGACGAACGCGCGCGCTTCGTGCGCGACTTCGAGAGCGGACACTGGTCGATGACCGAGCTCTGCGAGCGATACGGCGTGAGCCGACCGACGGGCTACAAATGGATGGCGCGTCGGAAGGGCGGCGCGGGCTTCGCCGACCGCAGCCACGCCCCGCATCAGTGTCCCCACCGGACAAGTGCCGACGTGGAGGCGCTGATCGTCGCGGCGCGCCAGGAGTACGGCTGGGGCGCCAAGAAGCTTCGGCAGGTGCTCCGCACCAGATACCCGGCTCGGCTCTGGCCGGCGCGCAGCACCTTCAAGGAGATCCTCGATCGGCACGCGTTGCTCCACAAGAATCGACGCCGACGGACGTGGACGCACCCGGGGGCAACTCCGCTCCACACCGAGCGTCCGAATCAACGGTTCAATAGCGCGTCATAGGTCGTTCCGGCCATGTTTGCGAGGGCAAGACCCAGAAGGCAGTATCCCACGTTGGAATATTCCCACTGGGTGCCAGGGTTATGCGGCAATGACAGGCCCGCGAGCCAAGAGCTCAGATCGGAAGCCGTGTAACGCGCCAGCGCCTCAAGGGGGTTACCGGAGAGGGGAGGGAACAAGGGAAGTCCGGACGTGTGGGTCGCTAGGTCCGCGAGCGTGATCGCTCGTCCGTTGCGTGGCGGCGTGCGAAATCCGGAGGAGAGGTAGAGATCGACGGGATCGTCAAATTGGAGGTCCCCGCGATGCACCATGTCGGCCAGAAGGAGCGCTGTGAAGACCTTTGTCACAGAACCAATTTCGAACAGGGTGTTTGCGGAAACGGACGGTGCATCGCCTGAGTCCGGTGTGCCGTAAACGATCACGCGTCGGCGTCCACGCTCCACGACCCCGACTGCCATGCCTTCGGCCATTTTGAAGGACGGGTGTCACTGACTGCCGGCGGGATAGACCGATCTTGATAGCGCCCGGCTCGGCGACGAACCCCGCAAGATATCTGCTCAACGCGGACCGTGATGCCGTCCATTCGCGTAGGTGATCGCGCAGCGGCGCCTTCACCACCGGTGGCAGCAGCGTCACGCGCGCCACGTGCAGCGGAGCGGCGTACTCGACCGAAGGTGACTCCCGTGGCGCAGACCTTCAGGCCTGCTGGCTCTCAGGCCGCAGCTTCCCCAACTTCAGCCGTAATCCGCACGTTGACGCTGACCGTGTGGTTCCCGCCACCCACGGTGACCCCTTTGAGGGGACTGACGTCGTCGAAGTCGCGACCCCAGGCAAGCGTGATGTGGCCATGGGACGGTATGACATTGTTGGTGGGGTCGAAGGCCACCCAGCCCACACCCGGACAATACGCGGCCACCCAGGCGTGTGAGGCTTGCGCGCCCACGATTCCGGGGCGTGGCACCAGGTAGCCGCTCACATAGCGCGCCGGCACGCCGTGAGAACGGAGGCAGGAGATCATGAGATGCGCGAAGTCCTGGCAGACGCCGCGCCGGCCGTCCAGCACCGAGGCCACCGGCGTGGCCACGGTGGTCGCAACCGGGTCGTACTCGAATTCACGATAGATGAGTCCCATCAGCGCCTCGGTGCCTTCCAGCACCGACCGATCCGGGAGCAGGGCGGTTTCGGCGAAACGGGCGAAGGCGGCCCCTCGAGGCGCCAGCGGTGACTCCACCTGGTACTCGACCGCGGCCAGCGCCTCCGGTGTGGCGCGTCGCTGCAACTGGTCCCGCGCGTCCGACAGTATCGGGGACAGCAGACGCCCGCCCCTGTTGCCCGCCTTGGTGACCAGGCTCTCTGCCGTCACGCGCAGCTGGTGGTGGGAGTCAGCCACGGAAAACGTGGTGGCGAGATTGCCGTAGTAGTCCGTGCGAGAACTCGACGCGCTGGCGGGTGGGTCGATCTGGAGACGCGTCAGATGGACCTGTTGCGATGCGGTCGTCCGCGGGGTGAGGCGCACCTGGTGCATCGAGAGAGAGACCGGTTCTGCGTAGGTGTATTGCGTGGTGTGGACCACGCGGTACGTAGCCCCGGGTGTCGGCGACTGGGTCTGGGTCTGCGCTTGGGTCATGTCACTCGCCGGCGTCGTCTGTTGATATCAACGGCTGGCCAGGTGGCGTACCGGCGTGGCGTGGGTGAGATAGTCGCGGGTGAGCGCGTCTGACAGTCCGCCCAAGTCGTCCTGCAGCCGGTCCATCAGCGCGATGAGCCCCGGCCGCCGGCCGGTGTCGTCGATCGCGCACAGCTCGTCGAGGTCGACCAGCTGTATGGCCGCGGTCGCGTCGGTCAGCAGCCGGGCTTGGGGCGACCGACGGCCGGGCGCCGGGGTCTCCGGCAACTGCTTCACGTGTTGCGTCAATTGGTCGAGTTGAAAGGCGACGCTCCGCGGATTGGCATCGTCCAGGAGCAGGAGATCGACGAGCAGGTTCACGCGGAGCGACGTCAGGTAGCGGGATCGATAGGTGATCACGCTGCCGGTGGCGTCGAGCAACAACTCGATCCGCGCCCGCTCATCATCCAGCGCGCCGGTGAGCCCATGCCGCAGCAGTTGCAGCACCTGTAACGCGCGTTCGATCCGACGACCGACATCGAGCAGGCGCCACCCGTGGCCGCGCGTCATGCCCTCGCTGACGGCGCCGCCGAAGCTGGTCAGGATCATCACCATCTGGTCCAACGTACGACGAACCGCGCTGCGGCTGCGTCGCCTGCCGGCCGCGGTGAGGTCCGATTCCAGCCGACTGATGATCCGCCAGGAGTCGGGCGAGAGCCGGTCCCGTAGCAGCCACGCGGTGCTCCGCACATGGCCGAGCTGCCACCCGATGCTGCCGCGCTCGTTCGACTCGGAGAGCATCGCGGTCACTGCGGACTCGAGCGCCCGCTCCGGCGATTGGGTCTGAGCCCCGATGTGGGCCGGCACATATTCCAGCTCCACCAGGAAGCTCAGCGCGCCACTGAGGGCTGCGGTGGATCGGCGCGACGACTCTTCTGAGAGCAACGGCATCGCGGCCCGGAGCAGCCGGACGGCCGCTTCGACCCGTTCGACGTAGCGGCCGAGCCAGTAGAGGTTGTCGGCGATTCGGCTCGGCAGGTCGAAGGTGGCACGGCTGACGTCGATCGGCGCCACGTTTTGCGGCAACAGCGAACGGTGCGGTTCTTCCGTCTGGCCGATGACCCAGACGTCCTTGCTGCTGCCGCCACTCAGGAGCGTGACGTCGAGAGAGTCGGTCGACGATGAGACACGACCAAGCCCACCCGGCAGGACGTCGTAGCCGTCGCCACGTGCGATGGCATACACACGCATGACGAAGAAGCGCGGCGCCAGGCCCCCGGCCGTGCGTACCGGCGTGGTGGACAGCGCCACCTGCTCCTGGGCCACGTAGCGGTGGGGCTGACGGGCGATGCGGGCGGCGAGGCGGTCGCGTTGGCTCTCGGGGAGCCGCCGGCCGAAGGTGCGCTCGCGGCGGCCGGTCGGGTACGCCGGCTTGATGACCAGATCGTTCAGATGTCCCAGGACGTGCGCACGGGCCGTGTTGTCGCCGCACCACCAGGTGGCGACCGATGGCAGCTGCAGCTCTTCGTCGAGCAGGTGGGGGCACAGCACCGGCAGGAACGCCATCAGCGCTGGAGACTCCACCAGTCCGCTGCCGAGCGCGTTCACGACACCGACCGCGCCTCGTCGCACCGCCTCGACCAGCCCCGGGACACCGGTGCGCGAGTGGCCGAACTCGAGTGGGTCGCACGCGTCCGCCTCCTGGTGGCGCAACACCAGATCGACTGGCTGCAGCCCCGCGAGCGTCTTGATGTACACCCGGTCGTTACGCACCGTCAGATCGGTGCCCTCGACCAAGGTGTAGCCCAGGTGCCGAGCCAGGAACGCATGTTCAAAATAATTGGCTTGGGCCGGGCCCGGCGTCATGACGACGATGCGTGGGTTTTCGCGGTGGCCTGGCGCGCTCGCTTCGAGCGCCTGTTTCCGGTTCTCCAGGGTCCCCGCCAGCCGGCGGACGCGTGACGAGAGCAGCAGGTCGGAGAGCACCGCGTTGACGACGACCCGGTTCTCGAGCGCGAAGCCGATACCGGCCGGCGCTTCCGTGCGGTCACCCAACACCCACCATCGACCGTCGGGAGACCGGACGAGGTCCGCGGCATCTACGTTGAGCCGCCGACCGCCGGTTGGCGGCAAGCCGTGACACTCGCGCAGAAAGGCGGGGTTGGCGTGGAGCCACTCGGCCGGGAGTGTGCGGTCGTGAATCAGTCGTTGCGGGCCGTACAGGTCCGCCAGCACCGAGTCGAAAAGCGTCGCGCGTTGGGCGACCGCCCGCTCCAGCCGCGCCCACTCGTCGCCGTCGATGACGAAGGGGATGAGATCGAGCGGCCAGGGTCGCTCCTGCGTCCCACTGCCCTTGTGGACGTGGAACGTCATCCCGTTGTCGCGGATCAGCCGGCGGGCTTCCTGGGCTCGTCGGTTGAGTTCGTGGCGACCGAACAAGCCCAGCGCGTCGGTGAGCGCCCGCCAGTGCGGCCGGACCGCCCCGTCGGGTCCGACCATCTCGTCGTAGTGACCCGGGAGCGGCGCGTAGCCGAACGGCGCGCTCACCATCGGTGCTCCGCCGCCGATCCACCCGGGGACGCCCGTCGCAGGTCGAGCGTG
>SXOW01000372.1 GCA_005778315.1 Acidobacteriota bacterium | reverse complement strand
TGTTCACCAATCTGAACAATCTCACCAAAAATAACATCGCCAACCTCAGGTGTTCGTTCAATAGACGCATAGAATTTTACTAGTTTGCGTCTAAGCCCAAAGGCGGCGCTTGGAAAGGCGATACCGGGTTTGATCTTCTTCATGTTCTCTTGTCTTGGAATCGATGAGAGTGGCGCTGAATTCATAGAGCGATCGGATACATCAGCACCCCATCACAATCGAAATGGACGCGACGGCGGCCAGAAGGACGATGATCAGCTGATCGAGGGCGGCAGCCCGAACGTCTTGCGTGCCGGTGTGCGTCAGTGCTCGGTGGTCTTCAGCCGAACTACTGGGCCGCCGCGCTCCAGGGTGGCACCACCTGGTTCATCCGGGCGTAGGCAATGAGTTGGCCGAGGTGTTCGTGCATGTCGGCCATGGCGGTCGCGATGCTGGCGTGTACCGGCATCGCCTGTCCGAAATACGAGCCGGCGGCGACACGGTCTGGTTCCGACATGTCGCGCACGACGCCGATCAGGAACTCGAACGAGCTGGCCAGCTCGTTCAGCATGTCCGTCCTGGCCAGGTCGCTCGTCCGCTCCATTTCCTCTCGGAACCCCGGCGCGGCAGGCGCCGGTGCCTCGAACCCCCAGCCGGTCGGGAACATGTGCGCCTCGGCGACCGCCAGGCCGAGCACCTCGCGTACCGATCGGACTCCGTCCATCGGACGCCAGTCGTATTGCGACTCGCCGAACGCCTCGCCGAGCTGGATGAACTTGTCCCGCATCGTCTCGATGTCGGCAACCTGGACGTCCTGCCACGACTGCGCCTGCGCATTGACGACGGCCGGTGCACCGTAGATGGCGGCCACCACCGCGCACCACACCAGGTGTCGCTGCATCACCACTCCTCCTCCGAGAGACTCTCGGATGCCACCGACTGTAGCCGAACCCGGTTCACACCGGTGCGAGGACCATCATATCCGACTCAATTCGGTCGCGAAGGGTCCGTCAGGTGATCTGCTGGTCTCTGCATCCAGTCGGGCCATATGTCCGCTCCGAGCAGAGCGCAGGCATATACTCAGGCATATACTGATGTCCCGTTGCGGTGAGGACCAGACACACGTCATGCGCGACACAACCCTATTGGCTCTGACGATCGTCCTTGCGGGCGGTGTCGTGCAGGCGTCGGCAGACACGGTCAATGGATACGCGGAGTGGCGTCGCGGGGACGCGCTGATTGTTGAAGGCCAGGTCGTGCGTGTGGACACTGGCACCCGGTTCGAGGGCGACGTCCGGAGCCTGGAGTCCGTCCAGCTCGGTTTCGAGGTCGAGGCCGAAGGTGAGCGCGATGCCAGCGGCGTGATCGTCGCGCGCAAGATCAAGGCGAAGCCCAACGGCACCGCCGCGTTTGAATCGGACGTGATCCAGGCGACCGACGAGATCGAGCAGGTCTGGCTCACCGATGGCCGGATGTTTGAGCCCGGCGAGGATGGTTCGGACCAGACGGTCGGCTCTCTCGTCGAGGGCGGTCCGCTCGCCGACCGAGTGCGCGGCATCATGCGCCGACTGACGCCGCCCTACGTCGACTTCGATCGCCAGATTCGCGTGCATCTGGTCGACACCGAGGAGTGGAATGCCGCGGCCATGGGCAACGGCTCGATCTGGGTGTACACCGGGCTTGCCGAGAGCCTGTCGGACGACGAGCTCGCGGTCGTCCTCGGCCACGAGCTCGCGCACTACACCCACGAGCACTCGCGGCGACAGGCGAAAACCAGCATGTGGCAGGAAGTGCTGGGACTCGGCGCCACGCTTGCCGCCGAGGCACTCGAGGAGGGGACTGCACGCGACGTGGCCACCGTCACCGCAGGTCTGGGCTTGACCGTCTGGAGCAGTGGCTACAGCCGCGGACTGGAGGATCAGGCCGACAGGGTCGGGCTGCGGTATGCCAGCGAGGGCGGCTACGATGTCGGCGCCGGCACGCGTTTGTGGGGCAAGTTCCGGGATCGCTACGGCGAAGACGACTCGATCTCGAACTTCTTTTTCGGCAGCCATTCCCGGGCCACCGATCGGATCCGCAACATCGAGGCCCAGATCGCCATCAACTACCCGTCCAATCCGCCCTGGAGTTTCGTGCCGGTGGAGCGCTCGACCCGTGCCGACGCGCCGGTGACGAGGGATGTCCCGGACGACACCAACCCGTTCGTCGAGCAGGTGCGCGACCAGCTCGCCGCCATGGGAAGGGAGCTCGACGGCGAGTACTCGCCGGTCTCCGAGGAGGTCATAGAAACTCTCGATCCGGGCACGTCGATCACCTACGAGATGACGGTCCTGGCGGGAGTCGAGTACGTCGTCGTCGGCGCCTGCGACGCTGACTGCGACGACCTGGATTTGTTCGCCTACGGGGCCCGCGGCGAGGAGGTCGCGCGTGACGTGGAGCCCGACGACTACCCGGTCCTCGAGCTCGAAGCCACCCAGGATGACACCTGGAGCATCGAGGTGACGATGGTGGGGTGCGACGCCGACACCTGCGTGTTCGGGATCATGTCGTACGCACGGTAACATCCGGTCGTCACGTTGATGATCGGCAAGGCGCTGAGCAACAGGACGTTCCCCGAGCTCTCGGAGGTCTGATGGGCGGCAGGACACTGCAGACGGAGGACAGACGTCGGGCAGGCTTCGCCCCGATGGTCGGCTGCGTGCTGGTGGTGAGCTTGGCCGGCGTGCCGCCCGCCTACGCGCAGCGGGGCGCCCCCAACGGCCAGTGGCCCACCTACGGCGGCGACCACGGGAGCACCAAATACGCCCCACTTGAGCAGATCGACCGCGACACGGTGGCCGATCTCGGCGTCGTCTGGCGATGGGAATCGCCCGACAACGCGATCGTGACCGCCAACCGACGGACGCTGCCCAGCTTGCCGGCCGCGTTCAAGTCGACGCCGATCCTGGTCGATGGGGTGCTCTACACCAAGACGTCGATGAGCCAGGCGGTGGCGATTGACGCCGCCACCGGCGAGACACGCTGGGTCTTCGATCCCGGGAGCTGGGAGGCTGAGCGGCCCGCGAACACCGGCTACAACTCCAGGGGGGTGGCGTACTGGTTCGACGGCCGGGACGCGCGCATCTTTCTCCCGACCGGCAACGCGTATCTGTGGGCGGTCGACGCGCGGACCGGTCGCCCGATAGCCAACTTTGGCGCCGACGGTGCGATCGACGCGACGCAAGGTCTGCGGCGGCCCATCGACCGCCGTGATTACCAGCTGATGTCGGCGCCGATCGTGGTGGGCGACGTTGTCGTGGTCGGGTCCGTCGTGTCGGACGGGCCTCGGAACCAGCTGGCGCCGCCCGGTGACGTACGGGGGTTCGACGCGCGCACCGGTCGCGAGCTCTGGGAATTTCACACGATTCCGCAACCAGGCGAGCCCGGCAACGACACCTGGGAGAACGAGTCATGGCGCAACACCGGTGCCGCCAACGCCTGGGGGCTCCTGACCGCCGACCCGGAGCTGGGGTACGTCTACCTCCCAACCGGCACGCCGACCAACGACTACTACGGCGGTCATCGCCTCGGCGACAACCTCTACGCCGAGAGCCTCGTCTGTCTCGACGCGCGCACCGGCGAGGTCGTCTGGTATTTTCAGCTCGTCCACCACGGGCTGTGGGACTACGACGCGACGGCGGCCCCGCTGCTGGTCGATCTGGTGGTCGAAGGACGCCCGGTCAAGGCGGTGGCCGTCGTGACCAAGCAGGCATTTACCTACGTGTTCGACCGGGTGACCGGCGAGCCGGTCTGGCCGATCGAGGAGCGGCCCGTCGCCCAGTCCATCGTGCCCGGCGAGCGGACGGCGCCGACTCAACCGTTTCCGACCAAGCCGCCGCCTTTCGATCGGCAAGGGGTGTCGATCGACAGCCTCATCGACTTCACGCCGGAGTTGCGCGCCGAAGCGGTCGACCTGCTCGGCAAGTTTGTCTACGGGCCGCTCTTCGAACCGATCACGGCCGAGGGGGATGGCAAGCGCGGGACCATCATCATGCCGGGCGCGGTCGGCGGCGCCAACTGGCACGGCGCGGCAGTCGACCCCGAGACCGGCTGGCTGTATGTGCCGTCCCGCACGCAGCCGAGCGTCATGCAGCTGGCTCCGCCCGACCCCGGTCAGTCGGACTTCCGTTACAACCGCGGGCGCCCAGCCCGAGTCAGTGGGCCGCAAGGGCTGCCGCTGTGGAAGCCACCGTATGTACGCCTCAGCGCGTTCGATCTGAACCAGGGCACGCTCGAGTGGATGGTGCCCCTGGGAGACGGCCCGCGCCAGCGCGTCATTGACCTGGGCATCCCCGACCCCGGGCCACTGGGTGGCGGCTCGTATACCGGACCCCTGCTGACCAAGAGCCTGTTGTTTCTCGGGTTCCGCGACCAGGACGACGCCTTGGACCTCGACTTCCGTCCGGTGGCCGAACGGGACCTGGCGCCGCGAGCGTTCTCGCGCAAGCCGGTCCTCCTCGCGTTCGACAAGTCGACCGGAGAGACTCTGCACGAGGTTGAGCTCGCCGACGCCCCGACCGGTACGCCGATGACCTATTTGCTGGATGGCAAGCAGTACATCGTCGTGGCCTACGGTACGGCGAATGACGCGGGTCTGGTGGGACTGGCGCTGAACTGAGCCGACACCGGGTTCGGCGGGTGCAGACAAAACCCGGTGTGCAACACCGTGAGGTCCGCGTCCGGCTCGACAAAGGGATTCGACGCGACGATCTGCTCCATCTCACTCGCGGTGCGCGTGACCATCGGCACCTCGAGGCCCAGCTGCTCGGCGAGGAGCGATGAGACGCGCGACGCGACGGTGTTGGCCACCGACGGAGGCGCGTCGAAGACCACGTTGCCGCTCTGAATGTAGGTGCGGATTCGTCGGCATCCCGCCTCGGCGAACAGTTCGGTCAGTGCGGCCATTGGTAGGCGGTTGCGGCCGCCCACGTTAATGCCGCGCAGCAGTGCGAGGTAGGTCCGGTTGCTGGTGGCGCGGGTGTGTCCTGCTGCCATCTATCCGCTCACCGGGCGGGGCGCTCGGCGTCCAGGGTCTGCTGGATGACCGCCTTGGTGCGTGCAATCAGGTCACCCAGACGCTTGTCGTCGTAGGCCGTGGTATCGATCGGGTCGCCAAGGATGACGTCGACGCGTCCGGGTCGTGGCGCCAGGGTGGTCTTCGGCAGAAGTTCGAACGTCCCGCGAATCGTGACCGGCACGATCGGGACGCCCGCGTTCACGGCGATCTTGAACACGCCTGGTTGAAAGGTCTGGAGCCGGCCGTCGGGGGTGCGGGTGCCCTCGGGGAACACGGCGAGGGATCGCCCGTTGCGTACCCCGTCGATCACCCGCCGCAGACTCGCAACGGTCTTGCGGGCATTGCCACGGTCGATGGGAAAGTGGCCTGCCGTCCAGAGGTGCCACCCGCTGAACGGCACATAGAACAGCCCGCGTTTGGCCATGATGCGGAACGGGTAAGGGAGATAGGCGAACAGCGCCGGCGTGTCGATCAAGCTCGAATGGTTCGCCATATAGACGTACGGCTGATCCGGCCGCACCCGCTCGACCCCGTGTACACGGATGCGGGCAAAGATCGACCACGCCACGAGCCGGCACCACCAACGGGCGCACCAGAACTGTTTGTCGCCAGACTTGTCGAACGGCCAGACGAGCAACGACAGGGTGCCCATGACCACCGTGTGGGTGTACCACAGCAGGTTCGCGAACGGCGCCCAGAGATAGACGAGCAGCAACCTCACGCGTCGGTGCCCTCAGCGAAGTGGTGACCCGTCTCGATCCGATGCAGCACCGCCATCTTCATCAGCCTGATGGTCGTGGGGGGATGGCGTCGTAGGGCGGTCGATCATGGACCGACAGGCTCGGAGTCGCGGCTACCTGGACAGCGCCGCACGGATATACATGAGGTCGATGAGCGCCTGCGCCCGCCCTAGCGAACCTGGCTGCTCGAGCAGGCCCAAGCGGGCGAGGGGGTCGATGTCAATGAGTTGCGCAATGCCGTTGACCATATCCTCGACCGCGAGACCGTCGGGTACCTGGATTCCTGGCAATCCGATCGGAACCAGGCCGTTCAGTTCTTCACGCAGATCACCCAGTTTCGTCTGGTCGTCGGCGGTCATGACGTCCGGAACCAGTTCGATGTGCGCCAGTCGGTACGAGCGGCTGCTATCTTCGCCGGTAATCCGAAACTTGGCCAGTCCGCCCAACACGATGTTGTAGCCCCCGTCGGCGAGTTCCTCGGACTCGGCGATGATCCCCACCGTGCCCACCGGAAACACCGGCGGCCGCCCTTCGTAGTCAGCCTCGAATCCGGGTTGGAGCATGACCATCCCGA
>SXOW01000371.1 GCA_005778315.1 Acidobacteriota bacterium | reverse complement strand
GCCGATTCGGTCTTTGGGGACTTCCGGATGATCTGAAGTCGCTGTTTCAGTTCGCGTACGACAAAGGAGTACGAATCCACTCCAACTCCTGGGGCGGCGGTGACGCCGGAGCCTACGACAACCAATGCCGACAGGTTGATCAGTTTGTCTGGGATCACAAGGATTTGTGTCTCCTCTTCGCGGCCGGAAACGATGGTTCCGACACTGATGGAGATGGAAAGATCAATCCTGGCAGCGTGTCCTCTCCCGGGACCTCGAAGAACTGCATTACCGTTGGAGCCTGTGAGAACAATCGTGCGGACTTCAACAGCCAGACATATGGTCGGTGGTGGCCACAGGATTTTCCGGCCGCGCCTGTCAAGGCGGACCCGATGGCTAACAATCCGGATCAGATCGTCGCCTTCAGCAGCCGAGGACCGACGCTCGATGGCCGTTGCAAACCAGACGTGGTAGCGCCCGGCACTTTTGTTCTTTCCACGCGGTCGACGCAGCTGGCCTCCAACAACTTTGCGTGGGCCGCTTTCCCCGCTTCAAGCAAGTATTTCCACATGGGAGGCACCAGCATGGCGACTCCTTTGACAGCCGGGGCTGTTGGTCTGGTGCGTGAGTTCCTGCGAAAGAAGAAGGGGATTGCCAGTCCCACTGCGGCCCTCCTGAAGGCGACGCTGGTCGCCGGTGCCACGCGACTTTCGGGGCAAGCCCCCACAACAGGAAGTGTCTGCGACAACAATCAGGGCTTTGGTCGCGTCAATCTGGACGCCGTGTTGTCACCCGTGGCTCCGGTAAGAGCGAAATTCACCGAAGTCACTCCTGGGCTTGCCACAGGAGCTTCCTGGTCGCAAACGATTAAGGTCACAGCCTCTGGTTCCGGGCTGCGGATCGTTCTCGCCTATAGCGATTTTCCCGGCAGCAATCTCGTCAACAACCTGAACCTGATTGTGACCTCCCCAACCGGCAAGCGGTTCGTTGGCAATCAGCGGACCAGTGGAGCGGCCGCTCTGGACACGCGAAACAACGTCGAGGTAGTTCAGGAAAACGCCGCAGCTGCCGGCGACTGGAACGTACGAGTTGTGGGATCAAGCATCCCCAAAGGACCACAGGATTTTGCAATTGTGGCGCTCGGGCGAGTTCAGTAACCGGAGAGATTTCGTTTCTTGCCTCCCCGTCTGAAATCACGCTTGACCGCAACCCCTCGCGTCGAGAGGCTCTAATGTTGTCTATCGTCGGCCGGTTACGGGGACCGACCCAGCAGGTTCGTGAGCCGGTAGTAGGCATATTTCTGCAGCTCGAAAAGGCCGCTCCGAAGTTCCGGCCTGGTCCGCCACCAGGTGGCCGGGGTGAACGACGATGCGCGGCTGGGATGGACCAGGATCTCGGTGTTCAGGTCACCGAACACCTCGCTGAACACATAGCGTGTCCGCGACGTGTGGAACGAGCTGGTGACGACGATGAGCCGTGCCATCTGGCGCGCCTCGGCCCAGTCCGCGATGAGCGAAGCCTCCGCCTGGGTCGATTCGACCACCGGCTGCAGTACGGTCACGGCCGTGCGTGGCACACCCAGGACCGCCAGGTAGTCCAGCCGGTCTTCGGTCTCCGACGTGACACTGATCCCGCGGGACCGTAGTTCGGCCACTACGGGGGGCTCCGGCTCGCGGGTCAGCACGATCGTGGAGCTGTAGCCCTCGGTCAGGAGGTCCGCGGCTTCGAGATCGCGGTCCAGGGACCCGCCGGAGAGGACCACGATGGCGTCGGATGGTGCAAGCGGGTCCGCATGGTAGAGCAGCCCCCCGGCCCAGGTGAGTATGGGCGCTCGAAGCTCATAGGCGACCACCCCGACGACGGCCACACTTGCCAGGACCACCGCCAACGAGACCAGGCATCCTCGGGCCCGTCGTACCAGCCCTCGCCGCGGGGCATCAGATCCGCTTACGCACCAGCCCTCTTCCCTTCCGGCCGAGCCGCCCCATGCGCCTGTGGTTACGGAGCCGGCTCGATACGCAGCAGCGCGCCGTGCTCCTCGTCGGTCAGGACGTAGAGCAACCCGTCCGGTCCTTCGCGCACGTCGCGAATGCGCTGCCGGAGCTCGGTCAAGATCGACTCGCGTCGCAGCTCTTCGGTGGCGGCGTTGAACACGATGCGCTGCAGGTGCCCCGTGCCCGGTATGCCGCCCGCTTGCAGCGACCCGACGAACACGTTGCCTTGCCACGCCGGAAACTGGTTGCCGGTGTAGACCGCCATGCCGGCGACTGCGATGGCCGGGAGCCACACCACGAGCGGCGACTCGATCCCCTCGCGTGTGGGATGATCGGACACGCGCGCGCCGGGATAGTCGCGACCGAAACTCACCAGCGGCCAGCCGTAGTTACGACCGGGCAGGATGATGTTGATCTCGTCGCCGCCGTTGGGCCCGTTCTCGTTGTTCCAGATCTCGCCGGTCTGCGGATGGACGATGAGGCCCAGCGTATTGCGGTGTCCGAGGGTATAGATCTCCGGTCGGTGGCCGACACGGCCCGCGAACGGATTGTCGGGCGGCACGGAGCCATCGTCGTTGAGACGCAGGATCTTGCCCCGCAGGCTCATCGGATCTTGCGCGGCGTCCTCGACGCGGCCGCCGGTGGACATGTACACCTTGCCGTCACGCCCGAACACGACGCGACCGTTCAGACCCGAGTTGCCCTCGAAGGCCTCCGTGACGAGCAGGTCTCGGACGTCGAGGAGCGCGCCGGCCTCCAGCCGGCCCCGCGCGAGCGCCGGTGCGCCCATGCCGTTACCCACCGGCTTGGTATAGGTGAGATAGACGAACCCGTTGTCGGCGAACCGGGGATGGAGCGCCACGTCCATCAGCCCCCCGTTGCCATCGGTTCTGACGGCCGGCACGCCAGAGATGGGGACCGGGTCAAGGACACCCCCGCGAAGGATCCGCAGGCGACCGGGGCGCTCGGTGACCAGCAGGTTGCCGTCGGGAAGAAACGCGAGGGACCACGGATGCGAGAGGCCTCTGGCGACGACGCTGACGCGAATCTTGTGCTGTTCGGCGGTGTCGAGCACCCATGGTCCCGCGCCCAGCGGTGGCACCGGTACGCCGATCGTCGGTGCCTCCTGCGCCTGGCCGACCCCGAGCAGACAGAACAACACCGTCACCGCTCGCAGCCCGTGGTGAAAGCCCCGCTGCATTCGAACGGCGGTGCATCCCGCCGCACGGGCTGCTGGACCAACGGAACGCTTCACCCTCAGGCCGACCTCCGACGCGGGCCGAAAACGGATCGATCGACTGCTGCTCATAGGACATCCCCTCCAGCGTCATTCTAGTGTGCGATCGCGCGGTCGCATATTGCCCGCCCGGTCGTCCGAGGGAACGATCGGGCCGCAACCGGATGCACGGCGTGGGAGACACCCAGCATGACGACCGCCGATGACTTGCGTCGAATCGCGCTCACGTGTGACGGTGCCGAAGAAGGCTCACTAATGGGTTCCGCCGACTTCGGGTAGGAGGCCGGATCTTTGCGACGCTCGCCTCGCAGGCGCAGGGCTACGGGCCGGCGGAGCAGCCGTGCACCAACGCGGCCAGTTGTTCGACTACATCGAAGTGTTCTATAACCAGCGGCGTCGGCACGCGTCGGCCGGTGGGATGATAATCGTAGGCCTTAGCGCGACTCCGGCACCCCCGACGCCTTGGCCTCCCCTCTTGCACCGATGACGCGCCTCGGGTTCTCGGCAAGCGGCGACGGCAGCGCCCGCGCATCGGCCACACTCAGTCCGCGGACATTGAGGCGCGGCACCTGGCTCGCCTTCGGACTCACCTGGATGTTCCGATGGGCCACTGCAGCGTTCACGAATGATCACTTCACCCACCTTTCACGGGCCCGACAGATTCTTGCGGGCGACCTGCCGATTCGAGACTTTTTTGATCCTGGTCAGTTCCTCCACTACTACCTCTCGGCGGCGGGACAACTGGTCTTCGGCTACAACCTCCTGGGCGAAGCGCTGCTGACGATCACCTTCATCGCAGGAGCGGCTGCCCTGGCGTTTCGCCTCTCGGCGTTGCTCTCCGGCTCGATCTCTGTGGCGGTGTGCTCAACCGCGCTGGCCGTGGCCGCACTCCCGCGCCTGTACAACTACCCCAAGGTGTTCCTCTACACCGCGGCACTCTGGCTCGCCTGGCGGTACAGCCATACGCCGGGCCGCCGCGGCGTCGCCGTCCTCTCGGCGTTCTCGGTGCTGGCCCTGCTCTTTCGGTACGTTCACGGGGCGTACATCGGGGTCTACTTCGTCGCGCTGCTGACGTTCGTGCATGCGGGTCGATGGCGCGAATGGCTCGTGGCTGTCGGCACGTATGGTGGCCTGTGCATCGCGCTCACACTGCCGTTTCTCGCGTACGTGCAGTGGGCCACGGGCCTGGCGGGGTACGTCGAGAGTGCCAGATCGTCGGCCACCATGGCCGTCACAGCCCCGCTCGTCCTAAGACGGCTGAGCTTCGATATCGATCTGTCGGAGCCGCTTCTGGTCGTTGCGCCTGACAGCTCCGTGGTGCACGCCCTACCGGGACGAGCCTTCTGGGAACGCCTCGACCGGACCATTCCACTGTTTCGCACACGCGTGGCACCTGGTGTCCTGACGAGCAACAATGCGCTCGTCTGGTTCTACGACGTCACCATGGCGGTTCCGCTCGCGGCGATGGTGCTCTGCGCACTGGCGTGGTCGCGACGAACGATCCGGAGGTCAGAAGCGACGGCCATCGCGGCCACGGCCTGCCTCGCCCTGCTCATCAGTAGAACACTGCTGGCCGACAGCCCCGAAGCGCGGCTGGGCGACATCGCGCACCCTACGGCCGTGTTGGGCGCCTGGGCTGCGGGCCGCTGGCTCGCTGCCCCGCTGCACCGCGCGGCAGGACCGACGTTCCGGGTCGTGGTGATCGCCGTGCTCTTCGTCGTCACCACGTGGAGTGTGGCGGTGCAGTCGAACCTGGTGATGACCGTGGGGTATTCACTGCGGTCCCTCGGTTGGGATCCGATCTGGGCCGCCACGGAACGACTTCGCACCCGGCCGATCGACGCCTGGGCGCCGCTCGGGTCCACCGGGGTCCGCGCCTTGAGCCGCTATGTGTCGCGCTGCACGTCACCCTCCGATCGGCTGCTGATCGCGGGCGGCTTCGCTCCAGAGGTGTTCTATTACGCGGAACGGGCTTTCGCTGGCGGCCAGGTGCATTTCATGGATGGCTGGCACGACTCCCCCGCAGATCAGGCGCTGACCGTCGAGCGGCTCCGGTACGAAAGCGTTCCGATCGCCATGATGATGGGTCCTCAAGAGGCCCACTTCGAGGGGAATTTCCCCGCTGTCGCGTCGTACATTCGTGATCACTACGTCGAGGTGGCCCGCTCGGGTTTTGGAGACAGCGTCGAGTGGCGCGTGCTGGCCGAGCGAGGCCGCGTCGCCATCGGCCGTGACCCGGAACTCGGTCTGCCATGTTACGTGGATCGCTCAGGCCCGCCGCCGTTGCCCCCCTCGTGAAGGCTGGACCCCCCAAGTCGGGGTCAGGAGACTTCGTGCACGATATAGAAGAGACAGTCGCTCATGGCGATCTGTGCGTCGGCGGTGATCATGATCGGCATGAACGGTCGATGCGCGATCAGCTCGTTGCCGCGGACCTCGAAATAGTCGGCGGCCCGATCACGTCCTTCCGCGTCGAACAGCCCGAGCGGACATGCCCCGTCCCGTGTCCATCCGATTCGCGAACCAGCTGGTACCGTCTGGAAATTATGCCGGTCCAGGTCGTCTGGCATGGTGAGATCGGCGGACCCGGTGGGTTGTTGTGCCATGACCAGTGAGCATCCCTGCCTGACTCGCGCGCGCATCGGCATTTCCAGTACGCGCACGGGCGGCAATGCGCCGCTGAAGAGCCGATCGGCCCCAAAGAAGCGCGTGACCCCGTCAAGCGCGACCGCGTCCGCTGCATCGTCACCGCTCTTGCCGACCTCGATGGTGACGGCCGGACACGTGTCCACCGCCTCGAGCAGCGCCCCCAGCGCGAGACGGCTCCAGACAAAATCACGACCGAAGAGTGCCGTGAGCTGGAGGCGCTCTGGCGTCGGCTGGATGCCGACGCCATAGGCGGGGTTCCGGCCGGTGTTGTTGTGCAGGTCGACGAGTGCCTCAGCTCGACTCGCCTCGATGAGCTCGAGCAGCGAACCCGCCACTCTCCCCGTCGCGTCGTCGAACGGACCATGAAAAGACCGATTGAGATCGCGTTGCCGCGGGAGGCTCCGGTGGGTAAACACGGGATGAAGGGCCGCGGCCTCGACATTCGCGATGACGCAGAGCGCGTCCACGGCAGGTTGGATGCCGCTTCGCAACCAGGCATGCAGGGCCAGGAACCCGGACGGCTCGTTGCCGTGCAACAGCGTCGTGACGACCCGGACGCGGCGCCGGTCCCGTCCTGGCACCCGCCAGGCGACCGGGCCGCCGAGCGAGGTGAGAAACGTCAACGGGTTGTCGGCCAAGGTCGTCGGAGCCGGCGCGTCGCGAACGTCGAGTAGGTGGCTCACGCCTGTAGCCGCCATCGATCGACAGGCTCGCCGTCACGCTGGCGGTCCAGATACGAGCGAAACATCACCGCGATCGCTTCCTCGCGCGGACGACTGTGCTCCGCCTGGGCGAGCGCCGCGCGCTGCCAGGAGGCACCGGTCTGACCGACGTGACCTCGCCGTTCGATGATGCGCAGGAACGCGCTGCTGTCGGCGGGGGAGACGCCGGCTCGCGTGAGTCCACGCTGGGCGCGATCGAGCAGCATCGAAAGAAGTGCGGGGATCCCGCTGGCGCCGCCCCGGCCGCCGAGCGAGACCGGCCACTCGATCTGCGTGTCAAGACCGTCGCGCGCGGCTCGATAGAAGTCGGCGGACACGGTTCCGAACGCGATCTCGCGCCGCCAACCATCCGCTTCCGGCGCAATGTCGAGAGCGAGCCCGATGTGGAACGCCGCGTTGGCGACCATGTCCACGACGGTCGGTCCCGATGGCAACGCACGCATCTCAATACGCAGATGCCCGCCCTTCGACGAATCGTAGATGGCGCGATTCCACCGCCAGACCGTGCTCTGATGAAGGCGCAGCTCGCGCAGGCTTGGTGTCACGCCTGCGGCCAGCGCCTCAACGGGGTCTTCCTGATCGACAACCGGCAGCAGGGGCACATGGCGCTGCACCGTTTCTCTGAAGAGGTCCAGGGGCACGCCGGTCCAGTCATCACCGAACGATACGCGCGCGGGGCGCCCGTGTGTCCCTCGCTCGGAACGGTGATCGACGGCCTGCTTGAAGAGCGCGATCCGGGTCTC
>SXOW01000041.1 GCA_005778315.1 Acidobacteriota bacterium | reverse complement strand
ACTCCGGGGCAGTCTCCGGGTGTTTGCCGCCCGCGGCGGCGGCGTGCTGCTGTATCTCGCCCAGGAAGGGCGCGGTATCGGGTTGGGTAACAAGCTGCGCGCGTATACCCTGCAGCAGCAAGGGCTCGACACGGTCGACGCGGATGGCACCCTGGGCTTCGGTGCCGACGAGCGTCGCTACGACGCGGCGGTGGAGATGCTCCGGCATATGCAGATCAATCGGATCCAGCTGCTCACGAACAACCCGCAGAAAGTGCGGGCGTTGCAAGCCGGCGGTATCGATGTGGCGGACCGGCAGCCGCTCTACGGCACCCTCAATCGCCACAATCTGCTTTACGTGAAGGCCAAGGTCGATCGAGCCGGCCACTGGCTCGCTGACATGCTCTCCGGGCCCGTCCGCGGGGAGTAGTCACCGGCGTCTCGACCGGTCCTCCCCCCTGTGGGCCTGTCCCACCCCTCCCCAGGGCCCGACTCAATCACTTGCACAACATCACTCGCACAAGCGGTCGAGCGGAAACGCGCGAGCGTCTCCGATGACGTCCGCTAGCACCTGCCCATAGTGGCGCACGAGCGTGGCCCCCATCTCGGCGGTGGCCAGCGTGGCGTCGCCCGTGACGCCGTGCTCGTTGAGGTCGCCGGCGAGCCAGGCGAACGAGGCCTCGCCCTCCGGGGCCAGCCGACGCAGTGACCCGTGCAAGTCGTGTCCCAGGGACCGGAAGGTCTTGATCTCCTCGCTGCGAACGCGGTCAGGGTGTAGATGCAGCATCATCGCCGTCTCCAGCGCACCCCCATGAAGTCCGTGGCGCCACTCTTCCTCCTGGAGTGCGATGTCGGACGGGCGTTCGAACTGGAAGTAGCTCGCCTTGACGACCAGGAGCCCGTGCTCCTCCCGCAACGCCAGCGCCGCCAGGTTGAGAGCAGCGACATTGCCGCCGTGGCTATTGAACAGGACCAGACGCCGAATGCCCGCGTCGGCGAGGGCGGCACCGAGCTGTCGGATCGTCTCAGCTGTCAGGTCTGGCTCCAGGCTGAGCGTGCCCGGAAACCTGGCGTGCTCACGGCTGGTGCCGCACGCCTGTGGAGGGAGCACCGACAACGGCAGGTCCGGTGGCAGCTGTCGACACGCCTCCGCGAGCAGGCCAAGCCCGATGTCGAGATCCGTGGACAGCGGCAGGTGGGGGCCATGCTGCTCGATAGCCGCGAGTGGCAGCACGATGACCGGGTCACGGCCGGCGAGATCCGCCGCGTCCGCGGTGGTTAGAAGGTGCCAGAAGGGAATCGGCATGATGGGTCTGGAGATCTGGACGCAGGCCGCGAGTGTTCGCTGCCGGCGCCCGCGTGCACCAGCCGCGTCCAAGCCGTTGCGCTACCGCCGTCGGAAGACCGCGAGATCGTACCCGATCCAGCCCCGTGACAAACAGGTACGCAGCGCGTTGCCGCCGATCAGATGGCCGAATCGGGTGTTGTCGAGAGGAAGCCAACCGAACAGGGCGACGAACCACGCGATCAGATGGTCGCGAGGGCGGTCGAGGTGCAGATGCGGGGTGAGATCGTCGGTAGAGAGGTGCTCGAAACCGGCGTCGGCGGCCAGCTGCCGTAGTGCGTCGGCTGGTATGACCGTGTTCAAGTGCCACCCTCGCTGGAAGCGCGCCACCATACGACTCGCGGCTGGGCTATCGCTCTCCCGTCTGAAGTCATCACACACCACGAGCAGACCACCGGTGCGAATCAGCTCGGCGCACGACTCGAAGAAACGGGCCGGGTCTGGCCCGTGCACGAAGGACTCAATCGCATAGGCGACGTCGGCCGGGCCGAGGTCGTCCGGGAGCTGGCAGAAGTCGCCCTCTCGGCAGACTATCCGTGCGTCGAGTCCAGCCTGACGAATACGATCGCGTGCATGTCGGACCTGCACTGGACTCAGGGTGAGGCCGGTGCCTCGAAGGGGGAGTCGTTGGGCCAGATAACACAGACTCCCTCCCACGCCGCAGCCCAGATCGACGACGTGCACGTCGCCCGTGGCGGGTCGAAGATCTTGCACGAGCTCGAGAATTCGGTCCTCCACATAGCGAAAGGCCGCCGCCGGGCTCTCGGTACCGGGTCTCCAGACCGGACGATGGAGCGCTCCGATGTCGCCACCTTGGCCGCGGGTGACGAAGCCGTCCGTGTTCCGGTCGTAGTAGCGCCGCACGTCGGCAGCGTCGAACTCTGGCATGTCGTCGCAGCGCTCTTGCGGGGACACCGCCGTGGCGTGGCCCCCATGCGCTGTCCCGTTCCCTCAGGTTGCGGGATCCAGCCGCGAAAGGCGCGCGTATACGTCGCCCGACCGTGGCCGAGCCGCCGGCGTCCCGAGCGCTTGCAGGAGCGCCTTACCGGTCAGCCAGTGCTCTGACTCCAGCCGGTAGGACTCGCCTGGCGACCAGTTGAAGTCGTAGGGGCCCAGCGCGGCCAGGCGTGTGACGCAGGCCTTGGTGTAGTCGAGCGCATCGGGAAGATACTCGAACGAGATGGCCTGAATCGCCTGCGTCAGACCAGACAGAGCCTCCGGCTCGCCCCCTTCAACGTCGATCTTGATGAAGCGCGGGACGCCGAAGCGGGTGATCAGCGCATCCAGGGTGGTCGTGGTCACCTCCAGCTCACGGTTCCAGGCCACGCCGGCAAACACCGGGTCCTGTTCGCGCGCCTCACGCCACTGACTCGTCAGAGTCGTCATCGTCGGGGTCTTGTCGCTGACGGAAAGCCGGGCGTGGCCGCAATGCTCGCCGACGGCCGCCTCCAGGATCTCCACCTCGCGGCGGCGTCCAAAGAAGGCCCGGAGAAGCCGCGCGACATCCGGTTGCGGTTCGAGCGCGACGACGCGGCATCCGAGCGCGGCCATCGCCCTGGTCCGGTTTCCGACATGGGCCCCGATGTCAAAGGCGAGGTCCCCGCGTTCCACGAACGCGGCGTAGAGCTGCCTCAGCCGGCGTTGTCTCAGCGGGATCCCGTGATACACCGCCAGGGACCGGAGCAGGCCGAGTGTCCGGCCGAGTGGGGGCATGTAGGTGCTGATCGTATCCTGAACGGAGGGCCAGGCGTTTCCTGCCGCAACGATTGGCCAGCCTCTCGGCAGCGGCCTGCCTGGCCTGAGCGCTACAATGGGCGATGCAACGGTCGGCTGCCGGCAGTCTGCGTCTCCTTTCGGTCGTCATGGGCGGGTTTCTCGTGCTCATGGCGTTCGGCAAGACCGGGTGGTTGTTCGACAGCGGGCCGCTCGCTGACGAGCTCTGGGGGTGGCGCGAGTCGGCGCCGCCGCTGAGCCGCTGGTATCTCGACACGGTCGCCATTCCGGGCGCGCCGGTGTTCGCGCGACTGGTGCCGGTTGGCGAGTTCCTCACTGGTGCGGCCCTGGTCGTCGGCTTCCGCGCGCGGCTCGCGGCCGGTATCGCCCTGCTCATGGTGCTGAATTTTCATTTCGCCATGGGTCTCCTCTTTCAGCTCGCGTATCTCACGAACGGGTACGGCCCACCCGTCGTGGGGAGTCTCGCGGCCCTGGCCCTCGGCCCTGCCCGGTTGCCGTTCAGCCTGCATCGGTAGCGCATGGTGACGAACGACGGGAACGTCTCGGCGGGCAAACCGGTATGGGGTCCGGTCTCGCCGGCTCGGGTGGCGGCGCTGCTCGCAGCGCTCCTGCTCATGAATGTGTCGCTGACGTTCGCGAATATCTGGCCCACACTCGGCATTGCGCCGACCGCAGACATCTCTCCGGAGACCGCCGCGTTGCTCCTGGGGCTCGTGGTCGCGCGCCGACGCTGGAACGGACCTTCGGCGGTGGCGCTTCGATGGCTGGCGGCGTCGTGGGTCCTGCTGGTCATCGGTCGTTACACCGAAGTGACCGTGGCGTCCCTCTACGGTCGAAACGTCAGCCTCTACTGGGACATGCAACACGTGTCCAGCGTCAGCGCCATGTTTGCGGCGGTGACGACCCCGTGGCTCCAGGCGGCCATCATCGTTGGGGTTCCCCTCGGGCTGGTGTCGCTGTATGTTGGCGCACGGTGGTCGCTGGGGGTGCTGGCGGCTGGCACACGCCAGCTTCGGGTCCAACGGGTGATGGGTGCCTTGGCGGCGGCCATGCTGCTCCTGGGCGTGGTGCAGACCGTGGGGACGCGAGTGCCGCTGGGCCTCGGCGTGGCGAGTCCGGTCACCGCGGCCTACGCCCGCGAGTTGGGTGAGTTGGCCTACGAACTGAGTGGCGCTGGCGTCCGAGATTTGGGAGCACCGCCGGTGCTCCGCTCCGACCTGTCACGCCTGGGTGGCGCTGACGTCTTCGTGATCTTCCTCGAGTCCTATGGCGCGGTCGCCTGGCAGCGTCCCCACCTGGCCGAACCGCTGGCGCCCGCGATGGCCCGGCTCGACGCGGACATTGTCGGCACCGGCCGTGCCGTGGCGTCCGCGCTGGTGGAGTCCACCACGTTTGGCGGCGAGTCGTGGCTCGCGCACGTGAGCCTGTTGTCGGGGACGGAGATTCGTGACCCGGCCAGCAATGTTCGGTTGATGGCGCAGGAGCGGGACACGATGGTCAAGCTCTTCGGGCGTGGCGGGTATCGCACGGTGGCGATCATGCCCGGTATGCTGGTGGCGTGGCCCGAGGGTGCCTTCTACGGGTTCGAGCAGATCTACAATCGCGATGGACTCGGGTATCTCGGGCCGCCGTTCGGCTGGTGGGATATCAACGATCAGTACGCGCTGGCTCGGGCCGATGCCCTGGAGATCGAGCCGCATCGGGAACAGCCCACGTTCGTGTTCTTCACCACCATTTCGACCCATGCGCCGTTCGTGCCAGCTCCGCCGTATCAGGCGGACTGGGCTCGCGTGTTGACGGCCGACCCCTACGACCCCGAGGCACTCGACCGCGCGTGGTCGGCCTCGCCGGACTGGAGCGATTTGGCGCCGAGTTATCTCGATGCGTTCGACTATGCCTTGCGCAACATCGGCGGCTATCTGCGTCTCCGCGCGGACCGCGATCTCGTCCTGGTATTGGTGGGCGATCATCAGCCGCCGTCCTTGGTGAGCGGGGAAGGGGCGTCCTGGGACGTGCCGGTCCACGTGGTGGCCAGCCGGCCGGCGGTCCTGAACCGGCTCCGCGACCGGCATCGGTTCACCGACACGCTGGACCCCGGAGGGGAGTCGGTAGCTCGGATGGACACCCTGCTCCCTATCTTGCTCGATGCATTCGGCGATGGAGGGGCCAGATGACGGCGCGGAAGGTGTCCCGCTGGTGTGTTGCCTACGTGCTCTCGACGATGGTGCTCCTGATCCCGTCGCCAGTCTCGGCCCAGCTGTCGCTCGAGGTGATGACGTTCAATATTCGAACGGCGTCTGGACGGGACGGGGACAACGCGTGGCCGAACCGAAAGGCGCTCCTCGTGGAGACCATCGAGCGATCTGCGCCGCAGGTGGTCGGTATGCAGGAGGCACTTGGCGAGCAGATTACGTATCTCGAGCGGATGCTGCCGGCCTATCGCTGGATTGGCATCGATCGGGGGCTGAACGGCGGTGTCGGTCTGAGCGAGGCCACACCGATTTTCTACCGATACGCCGAACTGAGTCCCATTGAGTCCGGGAATTTCTGGCTGACCGAGACGCCCGATACGCCGCCGGTACGGCGTACAGAAGAACCACGTCGTGGCGGAGGCCGCATCGTGACCTGGGCCCGGTTCTATAACAGGGCGAGTGGGCGTGAGATCTACGTTTTCAACACCCACTTCACCCTGCGGCGCGACCAGTCGCAGCTCGACTCGGCGGCACTCGTCATCGACCGGGTCTCTGCCCTCCCGGCTGACGCCGCCGTCATCGTGATGGGCGATTTCAACAACGGCGCCGAGAACAGCGACACCTGGCGCGCCGCCACTGCCGGTCGGTTGCGCGACGCCTGGACCGAGGCGGACGAGCGCGTCGGGCCGTTCGCCACCTACGGGGACTTCGGACCGCCGGAAGAGGCGTTGGCCGAGCGCGTCGACTGGATTCTCGTCGGCGGTCCGATCGACGTGCGGCGGGCCGAGACCGTGGTCTACAACGACGACGGCCGCTATCCGTCAGACCATTACCCGGTCGTGGCGGCGTTGGTCATTCGCTAAGGGCCCGATCCCGCGTCCACGCCGTCTCACAGACCGTGGCGTGCCAAGAACTGCTTGATGGTCAGGTAGATGGCCAAGGTCTGCGGCGTGCTGAATCCGCCGTGGCCGCCGCCGGTGACGGTGTGTAGCTCGCTCCAGTTGATGATGGCCGCCACGGTCACCGTTGGGACGGTGGGAGGGCCGGTGAAGCTCCCGGAGGTGCACTCGCGACCGACTACGAGTCCGTCACGTCCGACGTTGGCGGGGAGCTCACGGTCAGTCCCAGCCGTTCCTCGTAAATCTTGACCATGGCGCTCTTGGCCTGGTCCCCAAATCCGCGGTCGATGGTCGTTTGATAGGTCTTGACCATGGCTTCGACGACCGGCAGTGAGACGCCGTGTTCGGCCGCGACTTCCTGCACGTTCACGATGTCCTTGAACGCGGCTCGTAGCGAGAAGTCGCCATCGAACTCTCGTTTCAGGATACGCGGCACGAAATACTCGCTGGCGAAACTGCGGGCGCTGCCGGAGGTCAGCACGTCGGCCAGCGTGCCGGGCTCGAGCCCCGCCTTGACTGCGAGCGGCATCACCTCGCACAAGGCCGCAATGTTCACGTCGTAAATGATGTTGTTGATGGCCTTCATCAGCTGGCCTGAGCCCAGCCCGCCGCAGTGGACCACGAACTCACCCATGACGTCGAGGTAGGGCTTCGCATCGCGGAACGCCGCCTCAGTGCCACCAAACATCATGGTCAGCGTGCCGTCTATGGCTCGAAACGGTTTCCCGGAGACCGGGCAGTCGCTGTACGACAGCCCAGTCGCAGCCGCGCGTTCAGCCAGCCGGATCGCGGCGCCGCGGTTCATCGTCGTCGTATCGACGATCGGCAGTGGTGCCGTGGTGCCGCTGACTACGCCATGCTCACCGAAGAGCACCGTCTCCGATTCGACCTCAGACGGTACGCAGAGAAACAGCAGCTCGACACCCGCAGCGACCTCGCCGGGCGTGGCGGCCTTGGTGACGCCAAGATCGGCGAGTGCGGTAGGCAAGTCCGGTTGAATGTCGAAGACCGTGAGCGGGGCGCCGGCGGCGGCCAGATTCCGGGCCATGGCGGACCCCATTCGCCCGAGGCCGATGAACCCGATCGGTCGTGTGTGCATGTGTCTTCTCTCGATGGGCCGACCGTGACACCGCGGCGACGGGTCAGCAGTAACGTGGTGGCGCGTCGAGCAGCACCCGCCGCCGGCGCAGGTCCTCATACGCGTGGCCGAAGAGGTCGGGCATGAGCGGGTTCGTCAGGTCCGCGTCCACGACGACCTCGTCTGGCAGGTAGCGCCGGCACTCTGCGAATTCCTCCGCGTACTCCGGCGTTGGAAATTGCAGGGTGAGGACCGACCGCCCCGGCTCCTGGGTGACCGCGTAGAGCGGGTTGATGGCCAGGGTCCCAGTGAGCTCCAGATCTCCGGTGGCGTGTCGACGCCGAAAGACGTCGTCCTGCCGAGACGCGACCAGCGTCAGCGATGGCGCATGGCCGAGGGCGTCTGGGGACACGTCCGCGGTGAGGTCGATGACGCGCTCCTCGACGAGGTCCTCGAAGAGGCGCGTGTCGCTGAACAACCGTGGACAGCGCGCTGCGAACAGGGCCTGATAGGCCGTCGGGCTGAGCGTGTCGCCGGCCGAGAAGTTCTCTCCCAGCGCGCTGTGGAGGTGCGGCAGCACCAGGACGCCGTCTGGACTGGCGACTCGCGACATCTCGTCGGCGCACAGCCGCTTGTGCCAGATGTAGGGGAAGGCGTCCATGAGGACGACCATCGAAAACAGTTCACTGACGAAGGGCAGCGGCGCATCCGCGTTGCAGCACACGGCGTCTGCCGTTGGCGACGTGAACATGGTGGCAAGCCACAGTTTCCAGAAGTGCAGGTCCGCGATGACGGTCGCTGGCGACGCGTCCCGGGTGAGGGGCCGCCCCGCCAGCGTGCGCGTAAGGTGTCCTGAGCCCCCACAGAGATCCAGCATCGGTTTGTTCGACAGTCCAGCGTCCAGCGTCACGGATCGGACCAGCGCCTCGGCCGGTCTGAAGGTCGGGTCGGAGAAGCGGTAGAGGAAACAGCTGGCCTCGGCGTCCCTGCTCAGAATATCGAGCGCGTCCCGATAGGTCGCCGCGGCCCCGCGTGCCTGCAGCGCCAAGAACTGCTCGGCGCGCCCGCCGTCCAGGTCCAACAGCGCCAGGAGGGCGTCCTGGCGACGTCCCGCCTCGAGGGCGTGCATCGCGGCCCGGGTCGCGTCGTCGGCGATCATGACCGGGATGCCGGCCACAATCGGAAAGGCGCAGCATTCGCACCCGAGCACGCCCTCCGTGATGACGCGATCGTTACCAAGGGTGGCTCCGGTGTCCACCAGTGCCAGGCGGGTGCCACAGAACGGGCAACGGAGATGGTCGAGCCAGGAGGTGCGCATAGGTGCGTGGTGGTGCCGTGTGCGGATCAGTCTCGTGATGGCGGAGACTCCGGCGCCCGGTGCCGATCTGCGCGCCCTGCGAGACGTTCCAAGAAAGTGTCAGTCGCGGCGCCGACTGCCGCGCGTCGATACTGCTCGATTGCCAGCAGCGCTGGCGCCGTGTCGCTCGTCATGAGCGGGAGCGCATCACGCGTGCCGAGCTGACTGCGATGACAGTGTAGCGCCATCAGCTTCTGTCGAGCGAAGTCGCCGGTGTCCAGCACCAGCGTCGGTGCCGGGGCGTGGGCTCCGAACGCGTCCGGGTTGGCGATGCCCAGAATGTGCGTCGGGGGCGGGCTCGGCGCATGCTGCGTGAGGGCCCGCGTGCGTGATTCATCGAGGACCGCACGCATGGCGCCGTTCGGAATAGTGACGTAGTAGAGGGTCGGACGAGGCTCCGGGGCAGATAACACCGCGGCGGTCGTCCGTTCGTGGACGGCGACGTGGTCCGGGTGCCAGTACAGACCGTCCTCGTCGAACGTGATGACGACATCGGCGGCGGTTCGCGCGACGGCGTCCAGGATGTCCCGTTCCAGGAGCGCGGCGTCGATCCAGGGGAGCATCCCGTCCTCGTGCGAGAGCAGGGCGACGTCGTCTATTCCGAGCGCGGCGGCCGCCGCGCGGAGCTCGTTGGCGCGTGTCGTCGCCAGGGACTGCGTGCCGGGCTGGCCTCCGTGTTCACCGTGGGTGAGGCAGAGCAGGGACGTCCGGATGCCCAGCGCGTGGCACCACGCCAGCAGGCCGCCGCACGCCAGCGACTCGTCGTCGGGATGCGCGAAGACCGCCAACACGGAGGGTCGTGCGGCCGCGGTCGCCGGCGGCCCGGTCACAGTGCCCCACAGGCGGCGTCTGCGAGCCGCGTGTAGACCTCGACATGGGATTCGACCATCCGGTCTACACCGAATCGTTCCAGCGCGCGGCGTCGGACCGCGCCCCGGTCAAGCCGCAGGATGACCGGCAGATGGGCGACCAGGGCATCGAGTGAGGTGCAGACGTAGCCGGTGACACCGTCATCGACCAGTTCCGAAACGGCGCCCTGGTCCAAGGCGGCGACCGGCGTCCCGCAGGTCATGGCCTCGGCCAGGACCAGGCCAAACGATTCGGCGCGTTGCACCGGATAGACGAGAGCCCGGGCGCCACCCAGCAGCGCGGCCTTGGCGGCCACGTCGGCCTCACCCGCATAGACGATCTGCTGTCCGTCGACGTGGGGCGCCACGACCTCTCGAAAATAGTCATTCTCCGCCGCGGCGAGGAGCAGACGGTGGCCGGTGCGTCTGGCCACGTCGATCGCCTCGAGCACACCTTTGCCAGGTGTGAACCGGCCCAGGAACAGCAGGTAGTCGTCTGCGATCGGCTGGAAAGGCAGCGGCGTGGGGTCAATGGCGTGATGGATGGTCGCCACGACCCGCAGGCCGGTGAGCAAGTCCGCCTGCGTGCGGGAGATCGCGACGAATGGGGCGTCTGGGTAGCCGGACCACAGGCGCACTTCGTCCGGCGACGGTGCATGATGCACCGTTTGCAGAATCGGCACCGCGGTCACACGCGAAAACGCGAGCGCAATCGGCGCGTACTCGGCCTGGTAATGGATGACGTCGAACGCATCGGCCTGTTCCACCGCGGCGGCCAGATTGAGCAGTTCGCAGAGCTCCCACGGCCACAGCGACGTGTCGTCGTGATAGCCGCGTTCGAGGGTCGAGTGCAGTGTGGCGGGGGTCGTCGATGTGCCGGTGGCGAACAAGGTGACCTTGTGACCTCGTGCGACCAGGCCGTTGGTGAGCAGGGCTGTGACGGTCTCCACGGAGCCGGACCTGGCCGGTGGTACCGCTTGCGCCACCGGTGCCACCATCCCGATCCGCAGTCTGCTCATTCGAGCGCCTTCTTCAGAAACGGGGGCAGAATTCGGCTGGCGTCAAAACAGCTGTCGGCGATGTCCGTTGCGGCGCGCGCGTGTATGGCATAGTCGCGCTCCAACCTGGCCAGCCCCTCGATCGCGTGCTCAACGGTTGAGAACGGGAGCAGCCCGGCCCCGGCCGGAAGGTGGGCCGTCCACCCCGTGTCCTGCACGATGGCCGGTCGTCCTGAGGCCAGGTAGCACTCCGTCCGATCGCTGAACCAGCCGGATCGACGCGACACATACGCGTGCTTCGCGATCCCGAACTCGGCCCGTGAGCGGTGGATGAAGTCGCGATAGTCCCAGGGGGTACGCGAGATCCGCATCGCGTCGACGGGGTCCCAGCCATGCTCGCCCAGGAGGGTGCGCGGGCCGTTGACCGCGAGTTGAAACCGCGAGGGTGTCCGCCCAGGGAGATCGATGAACTTGACGAATTCCCGGTCCTTGTTGCCATCCACGTCGGAGAAACTCTCGGTCTTCCAGGTCATCACGGTGGTAAACCGATCCGTCTCGGGGGGTGTGGTGGCCCGCCACAGCGCGGAAACGACCGGCTGCCAGGTGTGGTGCCACGTGAACTCACCGGTGGGCACGTCAGAGGCCGGCGTACCGATGTTGGCGCCGAAGGTGAAGAGGTGATCGAAGCCCCGAAAAAACTCGACGTACCACTCCACACCTTTCGCGATGGCGAGCTGGGTGAACACCGGGTCAGAATCCACAAACACTTTCCTGGGGATACGGCGATACTCGTCGCGCCAGAACCAAGTGCCGCCGGACAGATTGATGTAGAGGTCCGCTTCGGCGCAGTAGGCCGCCAGAGCCTCTCGGGTCAGTCCATAGTACGTCTCGTCGTAGTTGACGAAGCACCAGCGGTCGCCGAGGTCGAACCGGGAGAGCGCGCTATGTATGTACCGCGTGCCGTATGACGGGTCGATGGAGAGCTGATCCCGGTCGGGGTCGTAGATGCACTCACCCGTATCTTCGACGTAGAGCACCTCGTGGCCCAGGGCGCGGAGCCCAAGGAGATACATCAACGAGCACCAGGTCACGCCGCCGTAGGGATAGCGGCCGATGATGCCGGCAAACAGGATCTTCATTGGGAGATGCCCGTGTGAGGCATGGCCGTGGCGGGCGTCTCCCGCAACAACTCCTCGACCGTTTCAGGTTCATCCAGCGAGCGGCCCACTGAGAGCCGCGCGCACATCCGTCGGTAGAGCGGACTTGTCTCCAGCAGCGACTCGTGCGGCCCCTGCGCCACGAGCCGTCCTTCGTGGAGCACCAGAATGCGGCTGGCGTCGCGTATGGTCGATAGCCGATGCGCGATGACGAGCGTCGT
>SXOW01000370.1 GCA_005778315.1 Acidobacteriota bacterium | reverse complement strand
CTGGTCGTTGACGGCGGCGTGACGATTGGGTCCGGTCAATACCGGTAGCGGGTTCTCAGCGAGAGAGACGTAGTAGCATCTGGATACGGCTTGGAGTCGCGCCGCCAGAGTCACGAGGAGGGGACCAATGCGTCTATCACGTGTGATGCTGTTGCTGTCGGTCACGGCTGGGATCAGTGCGGCGGCGACCCAGACCTGGGCCCAGGAGGGAGAAACCTGGTATCGAGTACAGGTTGTAGAGGTCCGGCCGGACAAAGTCACGGATTTCGTCGAGCTGTATCGTGAGGAGATCAACCCGGCGCTTCGGCGTGGGGGGGTGCCGTGGCGTTCTGCCTGGCGCGCCGGCGAGTTCGGCAACGAGTATGAGCGTCAGTTCATTACGCCGTTGAGCGCATTCAGTGACCTTGATGGCGGAGACGCCCTGCCGCGCGCGCTCAGCCAGGGCGACTACGACCGCGTGCTGGACACGTTGCGTGAGACGACCATCGCGCGTCACAGCTATGCGGTTCGGTATCGGCAGGACCTGAGCGTGGAATCAGATGATGTCAGCGGGTTGTCGATCGCCCGCGTGACCAACGTCCAGATCGCGACCGGGCGCGAGGGTGACTTCGAGGCTTTTCTCCGGGACAATGTCGCGACGTTTCGGGACGCGGGTGTGGTGTTCGGCATCTACCAGAGGCAATTCGGTCCGGGGCCGGTCGTGTGGCAGATCGTGGAGAATCTGCGGAGCTACGGCGACCTGGCACGCGGTGGTATCCTCCGGGCGTTCGACGACCAAACGAGCGCCGCGCAGCAGTTGGTGGGTGTGATCACTAGCGTCGAACGGTACGTGTTGGAGTACGACCCGGAACTCAGCTTTGCCGGGGTGAGCGCCCCCAGTCAGTAACCCTAACGACGTGACGACGACCGCATGAATACGCAAATTTTTCTGTTACTCCACCTAACCTCGGTCATTCTGCTGTCCGGCGCGACGTTCGCGGCGATGGCTGACCCACATCCCGACAAGCGGCGGCATTTTCTGATGATGTCAGGGACGCTCAGCCTGTTGGTGGCGATGAGCGGGTTCGGTCTCTCGGGGATGCTGCGGATCGGGTTTCCTGGGTGGTTGCTCGTGAAACTTGTGTGCTGGCTCGTCTTGACCGGGCTCACCGGGATGGCGTTCCGGATGACCGGTCAGAGCCGGATGTTGGCCACGGTGGCGGCAGGTGTCATTCTGGTCGCGCTCATCATGGTCACCTACAAACCGTTTTAGTGTGGTGTCCCATTCGATTCTTTACACCGTCGAACTTTCGCGAGAATGACATCGGCGGTCGCCGTCCAGACGAATGGTTTGGGCGCGTCATTCCAGCGCAGGTGACCTGCGCGCCGAGCGCCGCCATCACCAAGGCGTTCAAGCCATCGCCAGCACCAATCTCGAGGACGCGTGAGCCCGGCAATCGCCCGGCGAAGTTGGCATCATACAGGGCGGCCCAGCTGGTGTCGGTTCGGGTAGCGTCCCGCAGAAAGCCATCGACGTCCCGGACCTTCCTGACGAGAGCGCGCGGGAGCGTGTGCATCGTCGTCTCGGGCTCCTCTATGTCGGCGCGATGCTCACGCTCAACGCCAGGGCATTGCCAGATTCAGGCGCTCGATCGCACGGCGCCCATCCTGCCCTTCATCACGTTTCTTCGGTGCCTCGAGCGGCAGGTGCCCGAGGACCTCGAGGTGTAAGCGCCACCGCTTCCACTTCACGCCGACCAGCAGTTCGTGGCTGAATCAAGTCGAGCGTTGGTTCGGACTGATCACGCAACGAATGAATCGTCGCGGCACCTTCCACTGGTAGCGGAGCTCGAACGCGCGATCTACGCCTGGCTCGCCACCTGGAATGACGTGCCCAAACCATTCGTCTGGACGGCGACCGCCGATGTCATTCTCGAGAAAGTTCGACGTTGTAAAGAATTGAATGGGACACCACACTAGCGGGTCATCAAATGGACGCCCGTGTTGGCGAGGTCGCGGACCCGTTCGTCGTAGCCGGCGAAACGTTGGTCCTGGGTCTGGCCTCGGACGAAGCGGATATAGATCTGCTGGACGATCACCACCAGCTTGAACACCCCGAACACGTGGTACCAGGCGATGGCGTCGAGGTCCAGACCGGTGCGCGCCGCGTATCGCTCCACGACCTCCGCCCGCGTCGGGAATCCGGCGTGGTTGGTCGGCATCTTGGACACATGGTGCCAACGGGGATCGTCACCCGTCTCGTTCCAGAAGTTCAGCAGGTAGCCCAGGTCCATCAACGGATCGCCCCGCGTGGTCATGTCCCAGTCCAGCACGGCCACCGGCGTTGCCGCGTCGCCACGGTCGACCAGCACATTGTCGAGCTTGTAGTCGTTGTGCAGGAGGGCGGTGCGCTGCGGTGCTGGCACCGAGGCCTCCAGCCAGTGGAGCATGGCGTCGACGTCCGGCACCGGTTCATGCTGCGCGGCTGCCCAGCGGCGCCCCCACCCGTCGATCTGTCTCCGGGCGAACCCTTCGGGGTGGCCCAGGTCGTCTAGACCGACTGCGGCCGGATCGACCTGATGCAGGTCCGCGAGCACGTCCACGAGCATCTCGCCGATACGCCGGTTGACCGCCGGCTGGTTCGCCAAGTCCGGTGGCAGCTCGCTGCGGATGACTCGACCGTGCCGTCGTTCCATGACATGGAAATCGGCTCCGAGCACGCTGTGATCCGTGCACAGCGCGAAGCTCGTTGGTGCGAGTGGAAACGCCTCTCCCAGTCGACGCAAGACGCGATGTTCACGTTGCATGTCGTGTGCGGTCGGCGCGATGGGTCCCAGTGGGGGGCGTCGCAGCACATACTCGTGTTCGCCGAAGCCGAGGAGATACGTCAGGTTGGCATGGCCGCCACCGAACTGTCGCAGGGTGAACGGTCCGGCCGTGTGCGGCAGGTGCTCGCGTAACCACGGTTCGAGCGCGTCCAGGTCGAGCCGCTCGTCGGAGCGGACGCCCATCACCTCCGGATCGTCGGTGGGCGGGGCCATGCGCTACGCGATCTCGAAGAGCCCCGCGGCGCCCATGCCGCCACCAATGCACATCGTGGTCACGACGTAGCGCGCCCCCCGGCGTTTGCCTTCTATCAAGGCGTGGCCGACCAGGCGGGCGCCGCTCATGCCGTACGGATGACCGATGGAAATCGAACCACCGTCGACATTGAGACGTTCCATGGGGAGGCCCAG
>SXOW01000369.1 GCA_005778315.1 Acidobacteriota bacterium | reverse complement strand
GAACATCGATGAACATGTCGCGCAGGGTGCCGTGGTGCTCTGTTCGGATCAGCACGGCCTCGACGAGGCCGCCGACCGGATCGTCGAGCGGTATCGCGACGAACCTCTGGTGACGGTGCTGCGGTCGACTGCCGGCGGCAACTGGGTGAGCAATGTCAATGCGCTCATATCGCACGCGTCGACGGACTTCTTCCGCATCATCCCGCACGACGACAGCGTCGAGGCGGCGTCAACGGGGTGGTTGGCCGAAACACTCCGGTCGCGGCCCGATGCGGTGCTCTGCCACGGCCACGTACGGGCCGAGCACGTCGATGGTCGGCGATTGCCTGACCGGGATGAGCCAAACCTTCCGCTCCGGCCGCGTGAGGGCCGGGAACAGTTTTCGATGGGCTTGTTCTGGCAGGGCTTGTTCAACGGCGCGTTCAAGGCGCTCGTACGCCGCCAGTGCCTGCCATCGGGCCCTCTCCTGGTCCGGCCAACTCTCGACCTGGTGCATGCCGAGCGGGCATGGTTGTTCGGCCTGTCGCTCATCGGCGAATTCCTCTTCGACGACCGGGCGACGATGCGAAAGCGGTACTGGACGGGGAGTCTCACCGCCGGGTGGACGCCGGATGCCTCACATGTGATGAGTACCGCGCACACAATGGCCTCCTATGCGAACGATCTCGTCACCGACCCCGGCCTGCGAAGACGACTGCGGTTCAACGCCTACTTCAACGCGTTGGAGCGGTCAAACTGGCTTGATGGTTTCGTCGTGTCACCACCGGAGTTCGACGGGTTGACGCCCACCGATGGTCTTAGGGTCGGGTTGCCGACGTGATCGAACCGCACTGAAGGTCTGAGAGCGGTTTCAGGCACGACCTGTCGTATTATCTCTGTCCCTTGCGGCAGTAGCCCAATGGTAGAGGATCAGCCTCCCAAGCTGAGGGTTGCGCGTTCGATCCCCGTCTGCCGCTGACTTGCTTCACTACACCATTGCAGGGGGCCAAACATGGCTGAACCGCAGAGCATGATTGTCAAGGTGGGTGAATCGCCGTCAGTTCACTCGATGGGCGCGCAGATCGAACTGCTGATGGAGGCAGAAGGATCGGGTGGGACATTCGACCTCTTCATCGGCACGCTGCCACCCGGTGGCGGTCCACCCCTGCACCGCCACAAGGAATCCGAACTGCTTTACGTGCTCGACGGAGAAGTCACCTTCCGCACCGGGCCAGGCTCTTCGCAGCGGGCCACAGTGGCCGTCGATCGCTTCCAGCAGGCCCAGCACCGGATGTCCGACACGCATCCAGGCAGCTTGACCGCGGGTATGTCTCTATCCTCCGATGCCACACCGAGCGATCGATTGGTGTCGGATAGCGCGTGATAACGACCACAGAATCCCAAGGCACCGAACCTGATCGTCACCCATCACGGGATGGCCTGTTACGAAGCTGCGCTGTGGCGAGAGGAGGGACGCCCGGTCTAACGAGTGGTCAATTGATCTTCACCGTGATGTTTCAGACCATGCCCAACGTTCACGGCATGAGGATGCGGGCGACATAGACGTCGCCGCTCCCGTCGAAGAACCCCTCGAAGTTCGTCCAGCCGGTGGAGATGACGTTCGCGTCGGCGTCGATCCACAACGCCCGCTGCGCATCCCGGTTGCTCCCCCCGACGTACTCCAGCCACAACGTCCGGTCCAGCCCGGGCGACAGCTTCGCCACCCAGGCATCGCTGGCACCCTGAAAAACGGCTCCAGTGGACGGCAGCGTGTCTGAGCGCGTCTCCCCGCCCACATACACGTGACCGCCGGCGTCGACCGCCATGCCTTCGACATGCTCACCGGCGCGGCCGCCGACATAGGTGGCCGCCACCAGATCGGTGAGATCGGAAGACAGGATGCCCACGAACCCGTCGCCGTCTCCCCCGTAGCGGGGCTGGAGCGGACTCGGCGTCGTGGGCAGCGGCAGATCGGCGGATGTGGTCAGCGCCCCGAATACGGCTCGACCGCCGACGTCGAGCGCCAGGTGATGCGTCTCGACATGCTCGGCCGCCGATCCGCCGTAGTAGGTGGTCGCGTCGCGGACACCCGCCGGTGTATAGCGGGCGACGAGCATGTCACTGTCGCCGGCCCGTCTGAACTGATACGCGCCAGCGGTGGCAAGCCCGTCCGATGTCGTGGCGGTGACCACGAAGACGCGGCCCTGGTCATCGACCCGGATGGTCGGCACCTCTTCGTCGCCGGCGCCCCCGAGATACGTGGCCCAGGCGACCCGGTCGGCCGCGGGGTCGAGCCTGGCGACCACCACGTCGTACCCGCCGCCTGGCGCCGTCTGGTCCGCAGCAGGCGTGACGTGCGGGAAGGGTCCACGGGTATGCAGGGCCACGTAGACGTTGCCGGTGGCATCCACGTCGAGGTCACGAATGAACGAGAGGTCGCCGTCGCCGAAGTAGGTGGACCAGACCACCGCTGCCCCGTCGGCCCTCAGCTTGAGGATGAAGCCATCCTGTTGCCCGTAGGCGCCGTTGGGTGAGGCGTCACCGGCGAACCGCGGCTGCACGACGCCCGCCGTGGTGGGAAAGCCTGGCCCCGCGCGGCCGGCGACATAGATCGCGCCCGCCTCGTCGACCTCGACCGCGTAGGCCCGGTCGTAGTGGGGTCCCCCCAACAGCGTCGACCAGATGACGCCGCCGGCCGCGTCCAGCTTCATCACGAAGACCCACATCGGCCCGGCGCTGCCGGTCGCCGTGTCGCCGCCGATCGCCCGGAGGTCGTGGTCGACTGGAAAATCGGGCGAGTGGGTCCCGCCCGTGATGATGATGTGGCCCGCGGTGTCCACCGTCACATCCCGCGCCTGCTCCGCCTGACTGCCGGCGATCACCGTCGTGAACGCGCGCAGGCGCTGGCGCCCCATCCCCCCGTCGGTCAGGTCCCCGCTGGAGCGGGCCCCCGTGCCGTCGGCGACGCCGACGGGGCCGCCGTCACTGACACGTGACGCGGGAACCTGGGACGGGGCCGCGCTACACCCGGCGAAGACCCACACGCACGCAAGCCACGCTCCATACCGGCCGTCCATGGGCCTACTCTACTGGACCCGGGCGGGCGTGGTCAGTCGGCCGGCCCTGCCCGGCGGGTACACTCGGCCGTCGTCGCGCCCATCCGTCGCGCTCATCCGTCGCGGTCGTCCGAGCTGGTCCGCCTGGTCAGCGCCGGCAGCCATGGAGGTCGGGGCCGACTCGCGCGGCGTACAATGGCGCCGTGAGGCAGAGCCCAGGACAAGATGGCGCGACCAACGCCAAAGGGGGCAGTAGCGTGATCAACAAGGCCGCGACGATGCTGGTGAGTGGGCTGTGCGCCATCGCGGGGATGACGCACGGGGTCGAGGCGAAGGTGGTCCGGATCGACGTGGCGCGGACCACCCCCTATGCCGGTGGGCGCACCTTCGGGGAGGCCGGGGCGTTCGAGCGGATCGAAGGCACGGTCTTCATGGAGGTGGACCCGCACGATCCGCGGAACGCGGTCATCGTGAATCTCGACCGGGCCCCACGCAACGACGAGGGCCGGGTGGAGTTCAGCGCCCCGTTCGTGCTGATCAGGCCGGCAGACCTGTCGCGTGGCAACGGCAAGCTGCTTTACGGCATCAACAACCGCGGGAACGCCATCGAGATTCCGTTCCAGACCTTTCCGCAACTCGTCCCGAGCGCGCCGGAGGAGAGTGGTGACGGGCTGTTCTTTCGGCTGGGCTACAGCTTTGTCGACGCCGGGTGGGCGGGGGACATCATCACCACCGCGACCCGGCTGGGGGCGAACCTCCCGGTGGCGCGGCAGACCGATGGCAGCCCGATCGTGGACACGATCCGGGTCGAGTACACCGGGGAGGGCTTTACGCTGCCGCTGAAGGGGAACGATCGGTTTCTCAGCTACGAGCGCGCCGGCGGCGACCACGACACGACGCACTCGACCCTGACCGTGCGGGATGCCATCGGCGGGATCCGCATGCCGGTCTCGCGCGACCGGTGGGCGTTCGGCCGCTGCCCCACGGGTGCAGCGTCGCTCACGCCGTCGACGACCGACATCTGTCTCTTCGACGGATTGGACCCGGACCGCATCTACGAGTTCACCTACCCGGCGACGAACCCGTGGGTCATGGGGCTGGGCTACGCCGTGACCCGCGATCTGGCGGCGTTTCTGCGGTACGAGCCGACGGACGACCACGGGAACCCAAACCCGCTGGCCAGCCCGGCTGGACTCGATCTGCGGCGCGTGTACGGGCTCGGGATCTCGTCGACCGGGATGTACCTTCGAGACTTCCTGTATCTCGGCTTCAACGGGGACGAGGCGGGCCGGCAGGTGTTCGACGCCGTGCGCATCCATATTCCCGGCACGCACCGGCTGTTCGCCAACGTCGAGTTCGCCGACCCGAACGTCTACTCGCGCCAGGACCAGCATGCGGACTTCACATCGCAGTCGTACCCGCCATTGACCTACGCCGTCACCACGGACCCCGTCAGCGGAATCCGCGACGGCATCCTCAAGCGACCCGAGACCGACCCGCTCGTCTTCCACATCGACAGCTCGAACGAGTTCTGGCAGATGAACGCCTCCCTCAACGTGCACGACGGCGCCGGCAACCGGGTGAGGGTGCCGGACACGGTCCGCTTGTATGCCGTCGCGAGCCACTCGCACGGGGGGGCGACCGGGGTCGGGGCCTTGCCGACCGACCGGGGGACCTGCGCCAACGTCGTCAACAGCTATCGCAGCACAGCGCCCCTCATGCGAGCCTTGCTGGTAGCGCTCGACGAGTGGGCTGACCGCGGCATCGAGCCGCCGCGGTCGAATTATCCCGACGTGAGCGACGGCACCCTGGCCACCGTCGCCGAGGCGGCGAAGACGTTCCCGGCCATCCCGGGGGTCACGTTCCCGACGGTGGTGAACGAGCTCTGGGCGCTCGACTACGGACCCCTGTTCGGTCCCGCTGGTGGACGCATCACCATGCTGCCGCCGGCCCGAGGCGCCCGCTACCAGGTGCTGGTGCCGACGACCGATCGTGACGGCCACGACCTGGCCGGCATTCGCACGGTGGAGATCGCCGTACCCGTCGGTACCAACACGGGCTGGAACCTGCGGGCCCCAGGCCCCCGCGGGCAGGACCTGTGCGGGCTCAGCGGCTCGTTCGTCCCCTTCGCCCGCACCCAGACAGACCGGCTGGCCAGCGGCGACCCGCGGCTGTCGCTCGTGGAGCGCT
>SXOW01000368.1 GCA_005778315.1 Acidobacteriota bacterium | reverse complement strand
CGGGGCACGAGGTCATCGGGCTGTCCATGCAGCTATCGGCGCAGCGGCCGGATGCGCAGGCATTCGGCGGCTGCTGCTCGATCGACGATCTGCACGACGCCCGACGCACCGCGGCAAGTCTGGGCATCCCCCACTACATGATGAACTTCGAGCAGCAGTTCGACGACGCGGTCGTGGCGCCATTCGTGCGCGAGTATGCGGCCGGACGCACCCCGATCCCGTGCGTGCAGTGCAATGGGGATCTGAAGTTCACGCACCTGCTGGCACGCGCCACCGCCCTCGGAGCCGATCGCGTGGCGACCGGCCACTACGCCCGTTTGGCGCAAGACCCGGTGACCGGTGGCACACAGCTGCTGCGTGGTCTCGATCCGCACAAGGACCAGTCGTATTTTCTGTTTACGTTGACCCAGGCCCAGCTCTCGCAGGCGCTGTTTCCCGTGGGCCACCTCACCAAGGCGGAGGTCCGGGCGGTTGCCAAGGCGCACAAGCTGGCGGTGGCCGACAAGCCGGACAGCCAGGAGTTGTGTTTCGTCGGCGACGGCGACACGGGGGGGCTGGTCGAGGCGCGGGACCCAGGCGTGGCGCGGGCCGGTCCCATTCGCGACCAGGCGGGCAAGACGGTCGGCCGCCACGAAGGCGTGCATCGATTTACCGTGGGACAGCGGAAGGGTCTGGGGCTCTCGACCAGCCAGCCGCTCTACATCCTGCGTATCGACGCGCAGGACAACGCGCTCACCGTGGGCCCTCGTGACGCATTGGACCGACGCGAGTTGACGGCCAGCGGGATGAACTGGATCGCCGGCGCCCCGCCCGACGACCCGGGCCTTGTCACCGCCCGTATCCGGCACCGGCACGCCGACGCCCCGGTCACCGTCGAACCCCTACCCGACAACCGGGCGGCCATCGCGTTTCTGGAACCGCAGCGTGCCATTGCGCCGGGTCAAGCGGTCGTCCTCTACGACGGTGAGAGGGTGCTCGGCGGCGGCTGGATCGACTAGCGCGCCGTCGCCCCGACTGGGCGGCTAGTCCTCGCGCGACTCCAGATAGCGTTCGGCGTCGATGGCGGCCATGCAGCCGCTTCCCGCGGCGGTAATGGCCTGGCGATAGACATGGTCCTGCACGTCGCCGCAGGCAAACACACCGGGCACGCTTGTACGGCTGCCGGTCCCAACCTCGATGTACCCACTGGCGTCGAGATCGAGCTGGCCAGTAAACAGCCCCGTATTCGGCGTGTGACCAATGGCAATAAAGACGCCCTCCACGTCCAAATCCTTGGTCTCGCCCGTCTGAAGACTACGGAGCACGACACCCGTCACCACGCCCTGGTCCACGTCCTTCACTTCGGCCAGTTCGGAGTTCCACTCGAAGGAGATCTTCTCGTTGGCGAACGCCTTGTCTTGCATGATCTTCGACGCTCGCAGCTCTGCCCGCCGATGGACCACGGTGACGTGGGACGCGAACTTCGTGAGGAATGTGGCTTCTTCGAGTGCCGAATCCCCGCCTCCCACCACGACGATCGGCTTGCCTCGAAAGAAGTAGCCGTCACAGGTTGCGCACGTCGAGACGCCGTGCCCCATCAGCGTCCGTTCGGACGGCAAACCCAAGAGCCGGGCCGAGGCTCCAGTCGAGATGATGAGCGCCTGTGTCTGCTCGACGGTCTCTCCCACATGCACCGTGAACGGGGGCGCGCCCAGTTCGACCGAGGTGACGTCACCGCTGATGATCTCCGCCCCGAAGCGCTCCGCCTGCGCCCGCATTTCGCCCATCAAATCCGGACCCATGATGCCGTCCCGGTATCCAGGGAAATTCTCGACCATGGTGGTCAGCATCAGCTGTCCCCCGGACTCCAAGCCCTCAATGACCAGCGGTGCCAGATTGGCCCGGGCAGCGTAAAGGGCGGCGGTGAGGCCGGCCGGACCGGACCCAATGATGATCACGTTGCGCATCTATCTACTCTCCCAGCCAGCAATGGTCTTCTGTGATTTGGACCCGGGTGACCGCGAAAACGGTCCAGGGACAGTGCCTCGGAGGGAACTACTCGGCGGCCGATGTAAGCAGCACACTGGCCTTGGTCGACAGCCAATCCACCAGGCCCCTGGCTTCCCTGAATCGTCCAGAGCTCGATTGGGCCCCAAGCACCACCACCGAGACGGTGCGGCCGTCATCGAGTTGCACCAGCGTGGCCAGGCAGTACCCCGCTTTGTCGATATAGCCGGTTTTGCCGGCCATCACATCGACGCGGGTTCCCAACAGCCGGTTCGTGCTGCGAATGTCGCGCACGCGCCGGCTCGTGTGAACCTGATACGTTCGTTTGCGCATGATCTCGGCCACGGCGGGCCGCTCACCCGCGGCCAGAATCAGCCGGGAGACGTCGTAGGCCGACGCGACGTTGCCTTCGTCGAGGCCAGACGGGTCAGCGAACCGCGTCTGCGTCAACCCCAACTCGGCCGCCTTGGCGTTCATCCGGGCGACGAAGCGTTTCGAACCCCAGGCAGACACTCGCGCCAGCGCGCGCGCTGCCGCATTGTCAGACGCGACCAACGCCAGGTGGACCAGGTCCCGGAGTGTCACCCGCTCACCACGCCGGAGATAGGTGGTCGAGGCCTGGCGCACATCCTGGCGCGAAATCACGACGTCGCGCGAGAGGTCCGGGTGCTGCTCCAAGAAGAGCATCACCGTCATGACCTTGGTAATGCTCGCGATAGCACGCGGTTCGTGGGAATTGCGTTCCCACAACGTTTCGCCGGTCACCGGGTCCAGAATAATGGCGGCCTGGGCGCCCAGCCGAGGCGTCGGCACATGTGGCACGGGCCGGGCGGCCGGCGCCGCACCGAGTGCCGGGCTCACCCGCCCGCGCGCCGGCGTGACATCTGCACGTTCCGCATGAGGCACGCGCTCGTGCACGACGCCAGCGGCGAGCCCCGTCGCACTGAGCGCACACACGGCACCGACCACACCGGCGCGGTGGCGCCAGACCCGGGCCCATCTGGGGGTCACGAAACCGATATGCACTGGCACGTCGGCGCATTCTACCAAAGTTCACAAGCGAGGAACCACGGGACGGCTTGACGCGTTTATCGCCCACGTCGAGAATAGTCGCCGATGTCTCGGCTTCCCCGATCGTGACCACACGTCGATTTCCCAGACCCTACGCGACCGTTCGCACGCGCGGCGCGGTCCTGCGCTTCTATCACGGCGATGCGCTGGACGTCTTCGAACGCCTGGGCCAGGCCTGCGTCGATGCGATTGTGACCTCGCCGCCCTACAACCTTGGCGTGCAGTACCGCACCTACAACGACTCCCTGTCCCCTGCCAGCTATCAGGCCTGGAGCGAGGCATGGCTGCGCGCCGCGGCGGCCGCGTTGACGCCAGCCGGCTCGTTGTTCCTCAACGTGGGCACCACGCCCACGAAGCCCTGGACAGCGTTCGATATTGCCAATACGGCACGCGCGCATCTGAAGCTGCAGAACACCATCCACTGGATCAAGTCCATTGCCATCGAACGAGGCAGCGCAGGCGGGAAGACGGGATTGGACCGCGACATCGCAGTGGGCCACTACAAGCCCATCAATAGCGAACGGTTCCTGAACGAGTGTCAGGAGTACATCTTTCACTTCAGCCCTGGTGGGCACACCCCCCTGGACCGGCTGTCGGTCGGCGTGCCCTATCAGGACAAGTCGAATGTGGCCCGGTGGCAGGGGGGCGTGGCGGATCGGCGCTGTCGAGGGAACACCTGGTTTATTCCGTACTCCACCATCCAGAATCGCACGCGCGACCGGCCGCACCCAGCCACCTTTCCTCCTGCGTTGCCACGGCAATGCCTGCGGCTGCACGGACTTTCCAGGGTGGCCCTGGCCATGGATCCAGTTCTGG
>SXOW01000367.1 GCA_005778315.1 Acidobacteriota bacterium | reverse complement strand
GAGCAGTTTTCGAGAGCGGAGCGGTGTCGGCTGCGGAGTGCGCGGCCTCCGGTGGCGATGCTCAGCGGAGGCATGGATTCGTCGGCGATCGTGGCGTTTGCCAGGGAGCAGCGGGGTGAGACCGGGCGTCCGCTCGTCGACACGCTGTCGGCGGTGTCCTGGCAGAGGCCCGAGCACTGCGAAGAGACCCGACACATTCGAGCGGTGCAGGCCCAAGGTGGGGTGCGGCCGCATGACCTCGCGTCCTGCGGACTCGAGCCGCTGCTCCCGTCGCTGGGCGTGCTGTACGACACATCCGACGACCCGTTCGACTTCACCATCAATCTTGTGCATTGTCTCTACGCGCGCGCCCAGCTCGACGGTTTCAACGTGGTGCTGGACGGCGTTGATGGAGACCTGATCGCCTCCGCGTCCACCCACATTCCTCTTCTGCTTCGGCGGGGGCAGTGGGCCGACGCCCTACGGGCCGCGCGTGGGTACCACGGCTTCTATGGTGAGGAGTACCCGGTCACTCGCCTGTGGAGGGCCGCGAGATATGCCGTGGCGCCGGACTGGACGCGTCGACTCGCTCAGCGTGTACGAGGGCGGCTCGAGCGGCGCCCCTCTTTCGGAGACTCGTTCGTCGCTCCGGCGCTGGCCGCACGCGTATCGTTGGGCGACCGCCTGCGAGAACACCGGCGACGTGCGCCAATCACGCGTCCGCCGTCGACCCACCACGCACACGTACGGAGTCTCGAGCGGCCGTTCCTCAGCGTCGCCATCGATCGCTACGACCGAGTCGCCGCATCCTGTGGCATCGAGCCGCGACACCCGTTTCTTGACCGCCATTTCGCCCAGTTCTGCGTCTCGCTCCCGTGGCACCAGAAGTTCGACGACGGATTGACCAAGATCGGACTGCGCCGGGCCACCGAGGGACTCCTGCCGGAGGCCGTCCGCGCCCGGAAGAACTTCGAGAGCCTGGGACCCCAATTCACCGGCGCACTGCTACGCCACTTCGAGCCCCTCGTGCGACATCTGTTCGAAGGCCGGTTGGAGCGGCTCGATGGCTTCGTCTCGATGCCGAACGCGACGCGCGCCTATCGCCAGTACCGGCACACCGGGACGACCGACCACGAATGCTGGGAGATCTGGAGTGTGCTCAGTCTCGGCCGGTGGCTGGACCGGCTCGGCGTGGTCGATCTCGGCATCCAGGGCACTGGCGCCGGGACCCTGACGCCGTTGCGTGCGGCTCGTCACCTACGTTAGGCTGTCCGCATGGTTGCCCAAGACGCGCACACTAACGGCGACGGGTCCTCGTCTGAGGCTGCCCAGCGTCGTCGCCCCTATGTCTCTCCGCAGCTGCGAGAGTATGGCAAGGTCCGAGATCTCACGACCGGAGGCTCGGGGACGGTCACCGAGGGCAAGACGGGACAGGACAACATGAAGTTCCCGTGAGTGTGTCGACGCCCACAGTCCATCGATTCTGCGATGCGCGCCTCGCAAGCGACCTCGAGCTTCCAGAGTTGCCGCCCATCGCGGCGCCGGCAGACATCAGCTTTCATGTTGCCCCGGTGTTGCCTGCGCGTCGGCCGACGGATGGGGCTTGCCAGGACTGGCGCGCCCCGGACGGCGGCGTCTCGCTCTCGCTCTGCAAGTCGGACGGCTACGACCTCGTGATCCCCGGCATCGTCCGCTTCGCCATAGGGGCCGATGGTCGCGACATCGCGGGGTGCCTGGAGGGCCGCGGTCAGGTCGACGACATGCGTCATGCGCTCGTGACCCAGGTCCTCCCTCGAGTGCTCAGCTTGCGCGGGCGTCTGGTCCTGCATGCCAGCGCGGTGATCGGTCCGCATGGCGCGATCGCGATCCTGGGGTCCGGAGGCGCCGGAAAGTCCACCCTCGCCGCCGCTTTTCTGCAGGCCGGTCATGAGGTCATGACGGACGATTGCCTCGTCCTGCAGCCCACCGAGGACGCGGACGGATGCGTCGCCATAGCGGGCCCCCCCGGCGTGCGGCTCCATCGTGACACCGCCGCGCAGATCTTCTCTCCGCTGGCGGTGCGGGAGACCGCAGAAGACTCGGGCGGCAAGATCCGAGTCGGTGCCGACGCGGGTGCAGCGGGAGGGCCGCGCGACCCGGCCCGGCTCGTCGGTGCTGTTCTGTTGGAGCCTTCGGACGTGGTCCGAGACGGGCGCGCGATCGAGGTCGACCTGTTGACGCCGGCGGAGGCGTTGATGGCATTCGTCGAGCACTCGTTCCAGCTGGAGCTGTGGGATCGCGCCGTGTTGGCAGCCCGCTTACAGGCACTGGCCGTCGTGGCCGATCTCACACCGGTCGTCCGGCTCCGTTTCGGCCATGACCTGCGGGCCATACCGGCGCTCCGCGATCGCATTCTGAATCTTTCGACGAGGATCGTGCGCCCGACTTCCGCTCCCGCGCCGCGTCACCATCATGCCTGACGGCTACAGCGTCGCCGCGTACGGCTCGATGATGTCCGACAAAGCCCGAATGGCTGCCTATGCCGGCGCCTTGCAAGAGGCCGTTGGGCCAGACAGCGTGGTCGTCGACATCGGTACCGGTACTGGCGTGTTCGCGATGTTCGCGTGCAAGCTGGGGGCACGTCGGGTCTACGCCATCGAGCCGTCCCGGGCGATTCAGGTCGCCCGCGAGAGCGCGCGGGCCAACGGGTTCTCCGACCGGATCGCGAAGTCTTCGGCGGTCGAGCTGCCCGAACCCGCCGACATCGTCGTGTCGGACATGAGGGGCACGCTCCCGTTGGCCGGGGGGCACTTATCCGCCATCGTCGACGCCAGGCGGAGGCTCCTCCGTCCCGGCGGAACGCTTATCCCCCGTCGAGACGTACTGATGGCGGCGCCGCTCGAGTCGCACGAGGCCTACGATGGTCTCATCGCGGGGTTTCGCGACGGCGCCTTCGGTCTCGACATGGCGTCGCAGCAGCACATGGCCCTCAACAGTTGGCAGGCGATCGCCCCGAACGACGCGCGGGCGCTGGCTGCGCCGGAACCATGGTGTGACATCGACTATCGGACCATAGAGGGACCAAACGCCGCAGGGCGCGCGACGTGGACGCTGTCAGAGCCCGGCACGGCCCACGGTCTCTCCGTCTGGTTCGAGGCCGTGGCCGCAGACCACATTCGATTTGCCAGCGGTCCGTTCCGGAAGGACTCCGTCTACGGCACCGCCTTCTTCCCGTTCCTCGAACCGCTCCGGCTCGCGCAGGGCGAGACGCTCACGGTCGAGCTCGACGCCAGGCTTGTCGGCGACCGCTATGTCTTTCGCTGGAAGACGGAGACGGCGCAGGCGCACTTCGATCAAAGCACATTCCACGCTTCGCCCATCGTGATAGCCGAGCTCGAGCGGCAAGGCCCCGCGCACATGCCGGTGTTGAGTGCGACAGGGGTGGCGGCCAGAGAGGCCCTCGCGCTGATGGCGGACGGGAGGTCGAACGACGAGATTGCCAGGCGTCTGGTCGCAGGCGCTGTCGGCGGCCTCGACAACGTGGGCGACGCGCCGCATGTGGTCGGCAAGCTCGCCAGCGAGTATGGCGTGTGAGCGTTCCCGCGCCGCCGACGTGGGCGCGGCGTGGCGAGCGGCGGGGCCGCGTGCCCGGTTGCGGTATCGGTCCGATCATGCCGCCGATGTTCCGGGGTCAACCCGCAGCGGCGCACGAGGCAGCATGCAGTGAGAGGTATCGACCGTGAACACCATCAACCGCCGGCGATTTCTGGAAACGAGCGGGTTCGGTCTCAGCGCGGCGGCGCTCGGTCCTGGCGTGGCCCGCGCGCAGAGTGTCCGCGAAGCGGTCCCGTTCTCGCCGACGTCGACCCGTGTGCTCATGACCGGCGACGGGTTGGGGCTGACGCCGGCTGACCAGGGGCAGCTGCTGACGCGTCTGGCCGGCGAAGGGCTGATTTCGCCAGACTCGTATTCGAACGGCGGCGCGGTTGAAGCGCTCGAGGAACGATGCGCGACCCTGCTCGGCAAAGAGCGGGCCGTCTTCATGCCCACCGGAACCCTTGCGAACCATCTGGCGGTTCGCGAACTGGCGGCCGGGGCAGGCGGCCGCGCCATCGTGCAGGCGGAGAGTCACCTGTTCAACGATTCGGGCGACTGCGTGCAGACGCTGAGCGGGATGACGCTCATGCCGCTGGGGTCGGGGCGGGCCGGCTTCACCCTCGACGAGGTTGAGGAGGTGGTCAGTCGTACCCGGAGTGGGCGGGTGGCCAGACCCGTGTCGGTTATCTCCATCGAGACGCCGGTGCGCCGGCGCTTCGGAGAGACGTTCGACCAGGCGGAGCTGGACCGCGTCACGACGTTTGCGCAGGCCGAGGGGATCCAGCTGCACCTGGACGGCGCGAGGTTGTTTTTGCAAAGTGCCTATACCGGCATCGATGTGGCTGACTACGCGAGGCCATTCGCGACCGTCTATGTGTCGCTCTACAAGTACTTCAACGCCGTGTCTGGCGCGATTCTGGCCGGTCCGCGCCGCCTGCTCGATGGCATGTTTCACACACGGCGCATGTTTGGCGCGGGCCTCGCCGGAGCCTGGCCGTTCGCCGCGGTGGCGTTGCACTATCTCCCCGGATTCGTCGACCGGTTTCGCGACGCGGTCGCCGTCTCTGAGGCCTTCATCGATCAGGTCACCCGACACGAGGCCTTCACCGTCGAGCGCATGTCGGGTGGCACCAATCTCTTTCGTTTGAGCGTAGTCGGCGTCGATGTCCACGCGTTTCGTCGCCGGCTGCAGGAGCGCGGGGTCGAACTGGGCGGCGCGCGGTCGGACGGCAGCGTGCTGATCGGGGTGAACGAGACCTGGAACCGGGTCGCAGCCGACGACCTCGCCGATCGATTCCGCTCCGCGTTGGGCTGAGCCCCCGCATCGCACCGATGGCCACGCCCAGGTACGACTCAGGGCCGTGGCGGCACCTTGAGCGGAATGTCGAAATCCAGCTTGGCGAGAATGCGAAACGAATAGTCGTGGAGCGTGTCGACGCGGTGCAGGCGTGCCGCGAATTCGATGCCCATCTCAGGGGCCGGCCGATACGTGCGCGAGAGCCCGGTTTCAAAGTAGTGGCGCAGGCTGGTCAACCCGCCGTCTTCGCGGAGCGAGCCGTAGTTCTCGTCGCCCTCGCCCTTGATGAAGTCTCGCGCGCGCCAGCCGATCAGGTGGGCGCGCCACCCGGATTTCTCCACCGCGTAGCGCGTGAACAGCCCGAAGCCGAACCCGGTGTCGGTCTGGTCGAGCGCCGCGCGGTTGGGAACATCGCGCGCGACCAGCCCGTGTATTTCGGCGGTCTGGGCGTCGAACGGCCCGCGTGGCAGTTCCACGACGAATCCCGGGCCGCCGGACCAACTGTCGCCGACCGGCCCGGAGTCGAACAGCTGACCGCCTTGATGGACGATGTGGTACTGGTAGCTGAACCAGACGGGTCGCGGCGCTGGTACCCGCAGGCGTCCGTTGAGCCCGGCGTCAAACGTCTCGCGGCTCAGTGCCGTGTTCAGCTGCTGCCAGTTGATCCAGGTCTCCTGCCTGAACCGTGGTTTGGTGACCGTCAGCTGCAGGCCGGCTTCATCCGGACGACTGAATGCAAGCGACTCGCGCTGCAGCGGTGGGAGCAACCCGTGCGGTCCCTGGCGGTCCGGTCCCAGCCCGACCTCCTGCGTGCCGCTCTCGATCGACCCGATTACGAACCGGGCTTCGTCGTTCTGCAGGTGCAGCGCCAGCACCGGTCGCACGATCTCAAAGTTGGTGTCATCGCCGAACCGGTGGTCCCCGAAGACGCCGCCCCGCAGCGTGACGAACTCGTTCAGCTCCACGTCCAGAAACAGCCGGCTTTCAGCTCCCAGCAACGTCTCGCCCTCACGCCAGGGGTTGAAGAACTCCGTGTTGTCCCCGTAGAACGTCATGTCGACGTTGAACGCGATCCGCTCCTGGGCGGCGGTTGGGCTCGGGTGCGCGAGTGCCAGCAGAGTCCCGAGGACGACCGAGTTGGTGAATCGCATCGAAGGCCGGGATTATACCGGGAGAACCTTTCCCCGCCCTCCCCCGTATACCCCGGCAGAGACACACGGGCGGCCCCCACGGGCGCCTCCCATGGAGGACAACCGATGAGAACACAGAGTTTCTGGTCTGCGTCGCTGCTGGCAATCATGCTGCTGTTCGTCGGGGCCGGCGCGACCGTTGGCACCCAGGCGCAGCAAGCGGGCGAGCCGTGGATTCATCTCCACATCGACCGTGAAGGCGACGACCAAGTCACGTTGAACCTGCCGCTGGCGGCCATCGAGGCGGCACTTGCGCTGGCCCCCACCAGCATTGTCGAAAACGGCCAACTGCAGCTCGGTCAAGAGCACGAAGTGCCTGTGGCCGCCATCCGAGCCATGTGGCAGGAGCTGCGCGGTGTCGGCGACGTGGAGTTCGCCACCATCCAGCACGAAGGCAACGATGTGCGGATTGCCCGTGAAGGCGACACCATTCTCGTCCGCGTGAGTGAAGGTGACAATGACGAGGATGTGCGCGTCGAGGTGCCGGTCCCGGTCGTTGATGCCCTTCTTTCCGGCGACGGTGACATGCTGAACATCAGAGCCGCCATTCAGGAACTCAGTACGATGCGCGGCGAGATGGTCCGTGTCATCGAAGCCAACAACAACATCCGGGTTTGGATCGACGAGACGCCGACGCAGTAGCCCGAGCGCGCGGTCGCGTCATCGTGAGACGGTGGAGCGGGGCCCCGGGAGACCGGCGGCCCCGTTCGCGTGTACGGCCGGGCCGCGGGGTTTCACGATCGTCCAGGACGCGTCGGCCGGGGTCTGGACGTGACGGCCGGTGACGATCAGTTAGGATATAGGCGGCTACGGGCGGGTGATGCTGACCGACGGCGCGGCTGACGAACGGTTCATGCGTGAGGCGATCGTCGAGGCGCAGCGGGCGCGAGACCGCGACGAAGTGCCCGTCGGCGCCGTCGTGGTGCTCGACGGCGTCATCGTCGGTCGCGGCTTCAATCACCCGATTGGCAGCCACGACCCGACGGCCCACGCGGAAATTGTCGCGTTGCGCGAGGCCGCCGGGACGGTCGGCAACTACCGGCTACCCGGCGCCGACCTGTTCGTCACGGTCGAGCCCTGTCTGATGTGTGCAGGCGCCTTGGTGCATGCCCGGATCCGCCGACTCGTCTACGGCGCCCCGGAACCGAGGACCGGCGCCGCGGGCTCGGCAATACCAGTGCTCGACGATCCGGCGTTGAATCACCGGGTCGAGGTCGTCGGCGGTGTGCTGGAAGAGGAGTGCCGCCAGTTGATGCAGGCATTCTTCGCCAGCCGTCGAACCTGACGGTTGGGGGCGGACGGATGGCCCGGGTTCGTAGCAAGGGCCTTCAGGACCGCCGAGCACCAGGGCTTGGTGCGGCCGTTTTGCGGGATACGTTATACGGAGAGGTACCGAAGTGGTCGTAACGGGGGCGCCTCGAAAGCGTCTTGTCGGGTAACCGGCACGTGGGTTCGATTCCCACCCTCTCCGCCATATCTAAATGGTTCATAATAAGCAACTTAGTTAATGGATCTGGAATTCGTATTCCAGTTTCATCCCAGACTCGAAGCAATCGAGCCATCTCGCCCAGCGCGGAGCTGTCGTCTCATTTCTCGAGGCAGAGCCAGCCTTTCTC
>SXOW01000366.1 GCA_005778315.1 Acidobacteriota bacterium | reverse complement strand
GGCGTCGTCTGGGTGTTCGCGCTTCAGCCGTAGCTGCGGGGAGGATACCGCGGGGCCGCAACCAGAGGCGGTGGCGGGTCGACACGCGGGCGGCAGGGCGGCGTCAGATCAGTTGCCCTGCTGCCTCGCCGTGGCGCTGACTTTCCAGATCTGGTTGCCGCCGTCGTCGGAGATCAGGAGCGCGCCATCCGGCGTGGTGACCACGCCGACGGGGCGACCCCAGTGGCGCACCTCCGAGCCGTCTTCACCCGTGCTCGCGAGGAAACCGGTGACGAAGTCTTCGATCGGCCCAGGCTGCCCGTCAACCATCGGGAAGAATACCACCCGGTAGCCCGACGGAACCGTCCGGTTCCACGACCCGTGTAGCGCCACGAAGCCCCCGTTGCGGTATCTCGACGGGAATTGCGTTCCGGTGTAGAAGGTCACACCCAATGGCGCGGAGTGCGCCGGCAGCAGCACGTCCGGCACGATCGCGCGGGCGACCAGCGCTGGGAAGGCGCCGACGAACTTCGGGTCGTAGTGTTGCCCGATGTAGGAATACGGCCACCCGTAGAAGCCGCCGTCGGTGACCGATGTCACATAGTCCGGTACCAAATCGTCGCCGAGGTTGTCTCGCTCATTGTTCCCGGTCCACAAAATGCCCGTAACGGGATCGACCGCCAGGCCCACTGGGTTGCGTATGCCCGACGCATAGATTCGCGGGCTTGTGCCGTCTGGGTTGACCTCCAGAATGGCGGCACGCCGACAGTCCTCGCCTGCGTCGCTGTTGGACTCGGATCCGACCGCCAGGTACAGCTTCGTGCCGGCCCGGTTGAAGACGATATTGCGGCTGGAGTGCCCGCCCGTCGGTAGGTCCAGCAGCGACTCCGGCGCACTCCGAGCCACCAGATCGCCGGATTGGTAGTCGAAGCGGACCAGCGAATCGGTGTTGCCGACGTAGAGGTAGTCACCGTGGAAGGCGAGACCGAAGGGCAGGCGCAGGCCACCGGGGGCCCGACGGACGTAGTCTGGCGGCGGCGTGCACGCTGGTGGGTTGGGTATGAGGGCCTGCGGGCCCTCGAGTATCCCCAGGCGCGGGGCCGGCCGGCCGCGCTGCGATGCGGGCACTGGCAGGGGCGTCGGAGCCGGTGTTGTGTCGCCGTCGGCGAAGACCCCGCGTGCTTCGAACACGCCGTCGTGGTCGGCATCCCTCAGCACGAAGATCGTATTCGTGGTCGGAGAACTGACAAAGAGGTCGCCATTCGGCGCATAGACCATCATGCGCGGGCCACGCAGTTCGGCGTAGGTCGCCACAGAGAAGCCGTCAGGAACGGTCGGCAGAACCCCATCGGGCCGCACAATCCGCTGACTGCCGTTGGCCGTGGCGGGCTGAGGACTCGGCAACGCGTCCGCGCGCGGTTGCGGATGGTCCGTGTTCTGCTGTCCGAGGGCCGTCGTGCTCGCGATGCCGACGCCGACGATGCAGCCGACTACCAGGTGGAGGTACGTCCGCACCCGTCGCCATCTCTGTTCCGCTACATCCATCGTCTGCTCCAATCCCGACAGGCCAGCCTATCGGGCGCCATTCGAGCGTAGCCGGCCATCTCCCCAAGTGTGGCGCAGGCCTTCAGGCCTGTGATTTGACTCGTAGACACGAATGGTGGCCGCTATCGCCAGTAGCCGAACTCATCCTGGTAGCAGACGCCGTCCAAGTCGACGACGCGCTCCTGGATGATGGCCTGGGCATCGCTGACGGCGCCGTTGTAGACCGATGGCGCGATCTCCTCGAGGAAGAAATCAAGGACCAGCTTGGCCTTGAGGTCGCCCACCCCCTCATCCATGTGTTCGGCGAAAAAGCGCTTGATCGATTCGACCGAGCGCGCCTGGGCCTCCGTGGTCAGCGTGATCGTCTCGCCGGGCTTGTTGGGCATGTGCGACCATTGTTGCGGCCTACTTCGCAAGCGGATGCGGCCGGATTTGGAACTTCACGTTCTTCTGATGGGTGCCGGCGCCGCCCTCCAGGTGCCACGCGGCATAGTTCGAGTAGCTCGACCAGAGCCCCTTGCCTTTCCAACCGGTCGTCGGGTCGTCGATGCGCCCGTTGGACGAGCGTGAGAAGAAGCCCAGCGGGTACGGGACGCGGAGGGTCACGAACTGCTCGGTGGCTGGAACGAACACATTCAGCGAGTCGGTGTTCACGTCTCCGTACAGCGGTACATCGTGCCCCAGGCCAAGCACGTCGTGGTGGTCGATCTGGGTCAGATAGCTCTCGTCCGAGTTGATCGGAAAGTCCGCGTTTTGATACGTGGGCTTCGCGAGTCGACGAAATGTCCAGCCCTCGGGACAGCGTTGACCGGTCGGGTCCGGCTCGGTTGATGCGCACTGACTTCGATCGAATGACGCCAGGTGACCGCTGCCGCGCCAGTCCTGCCAGGCGATGCCGTCCTCGGTAAAGTGAAGACCGCCGCTGCCGTATGCCGTCGGGTTGGTCACGGTCGGCGGCGGCAGGTAGAGCTCCGCGCGGCACGACTCAGGTGGCGAGTCACCGATCTCGATGCGGACGAGCTTGTTGTCCTCCGGCCCGTTGCCCGAACACCAGACGGACCCGTCGGCTGGGTTCACGGCCGGCGAGTAGCAGTTGAACTGCACTCGGTGGTCCCGTGTCGGGTCGAGGGTGGCCGTCGGTTCGGTCCAGCCGGGGCTGGCCACGCCGTCGCCAGTCGTGTCGAGCACGGCCGGGCACCAGCCTTGAGCTGTTTCGGCGTCGCCGGTGTCGTCCCACATGTCCATATCGATCCAGCCAACGCCATCGTTGAAGCCGTAGTAGATGACGTCGTCCTCGCTGATCATGTTGTGGTCAGCTGAGAAACAGGTGTCGATCTCACCGAAGCGTTCCGTGGCGGGGTCGTAGACAAAAACCTGCCGAGAGCCACGCGGCACCGGGAAGTGAGCGGCGAACCGGTTGGCCGCATCGGTGCAGAACGTCGGTTGCGCGTCGGCGGCACGGACGCGTCCCGTCAGCCACACGCGCCCGTCCGCGTCCATCGCGACACTCCGTGGGTCGGCTTGCCGTGCCCAGACCGGGTCGTCGCCCCAGTACGGCGAGGTCGGCGTCTGGTCCTGCATCGTCGGAGCGGTGGAGGGAATCTCGATCACACTCGCGGTGTGCGTCACGGGGTCGAGCACGGTCAGAATATCGCTCGGCTGCACGACTCCGTAGACCAACCCGTTGGCATTGACTGAGGCATCGCGCACATCGGACGCGGTACTGTCCGTCCGACCGTCGGTTTCGGTGCCCCAATCCCAGAGCGTGACCACCACATTGCGCTCGACGCCGGTCGGGCGGGGCGGGGTCTGCTTGGGCGCTTCACCGGCTGCGATACGGTCGGTCCAGTCGGCAAACATGCGGCGCTGGTCACCCAATCGCTGGAACGAGCTCGCCATGGCGGAGCCCATCGGCCCCATCGCGACGCGCCGGTCCCACGCTTCGAGATGGGAGTCCGAGTCTCGCAAGATGTCGCCGGGGATGACGCGTGTGGCCATGTTCCCGATTTGATGGCAACTCAGGCACCCCGTCACGCTGCTGCCGAGTGCCTGCTGCGAGTGTTCGCCCTCGGGCAACTCCAGCATCGACAGCCACCACGCGGCGGGGTATACCTGCGCGGCAGACAGCGGGTCCGGCGCCACGACGCCGGTCAGATCGAGATGTTGCCCAGGCGTCGCCGACACCCGCGCAGAGTCGACCAGGCCATAGCCACGCACAAAGACGTCGTAGGTCGCGTCCGGCAGATCCGGGATGACATAGCGCCCCTCGTCGTCGGTGGCGACGATGCGGATGAAGCGCGTGGGGAGATCC
>SXOW01000365.1 GCA_005778315.1 Acidobacteriota bacterium | reverse complement strand
CTGCGCGTTGGCGACCTGGGGCAACATCATGGCCACACCGACGGCCGCGGCTCCCTTGCCGAATTCGCGCCGCGTCATGCCTGAGCGTCGCAGGTATTCATCGACATCCGCTTGTGTATGTTCGTCGCACATCGTGTTCTCCTCGTGTTGGGGTTGCGGGTTGTGGCTTCGCCGCCTTCAGGCGGTCCACACGGGACACGCCACGCGCATCCAGGGATGATACGGCGGATGATACGGCGGCCGCCGATAATCCGCACGCAGTTTTCCGGTCTCGCAGCCGGACGACGGCACCCTGGGCACCCCACGGCTCTGGTCCCACGAACGGACCGGAGCGGCGCCCGACGGACCCGCCGACTGCCTGATATGCTTGGAATCTGACCTCCGAAAGGGACGCTGACACATGGTTGCACTCATCATCAACGTCCTCGCGATGGCCGGGCTGCTCTATGCCGTGGCCTCGGTGTTACCCGGAGTTCGAATGAAGTCGTTCGGCACTGCGTTGACGGTGTCGCTGGCCTACGGCCTGCTCAACTACCTCCTCTTCTGGCTGATTGCGTTGGTCGCGTTCATTCCGATGCTCTTGAGCTTCGGCGTCTTCGGGCTGGTCATCAACGCATTCCTGTTGTGGCTCACTGACAAGCTCATCGAAGATTTCGAGATTCCGTCGATCGGCATGACGTTGCTCATGGCGCTGCTTCTGACGCTCGGAAAGTTCCTGCTGCGGGTCTTGCTCTGACGAACCGGCGGCCCACTGGAGGGACGACTGAAACTGCTTGAACAAGTCCGACCGGGCGAAGGGCGACTGACCTACGCCGCGGCGGCGAGTCTCGGCGGCGTCATGGCCGCGCACGCGTTGCTCGAGACCGCGCGCGACGCGTTGTTTCTCGCGCGTCTGCCCCCGTCACGGCTGGCATGGGTGTACCTGGCGATCGCGGTCGTGAGCCTGGGACTCTTCGTGCGGCAGCAGCGTGGCGGCGCGCGCAGCGGACGGGCCGCCCTGGCCGCCTGGTTGACGGGGTCGGCGGTGGTCGATGTGCTGCTGTGGTCGCTGATCGGGCAACCGGCGACGTGGACGCTGTACCTCCTCTACACCTGGTCGGGGGTGTTCGCCAGCCTGGTGGTCGTCCGTGTCTGGACGCTCCTTGGCGATCTGTTCAGCATCAGTCAGGCGAAGCGGGTCTTTGCGCTGATTGGCGCCGGGGGAGGCGGGGGCGCCATTGTCGGGTCGCTGCTCGCCCGTGCGCTCAGTGACTACGTCGAACCACGCCACCTCCTGCTAGCGTCGGCCTGTGTCTTGGTCGCCACCGCAGTGGCGGTCCGCTACCTCCTGCCTCGTCGCAAGCCCACGCCCGCGGCGGAACGGCGCATCGAGACCGTGGACTTCCGGTGGCCGCTGCAAGCGGTGTGGCTGCGCCCCTACCTCCGGCGGGTAGCCGGCATCGTGTTGCTGTCGGCCGTGACGCTCACCCTGGTGGACTTTCTGTTCAAGAGCGCCGTGGTCGCGGCCGTGCCCGCCGACCAGCTCGGCTCGTTCTTTGCCACGACCTACCTGGTGTTGAACGCCTTGTCGCTTGTCGCGCAGCTGTTCGTGGTGTCCTGGGTCATCCGACAACTGCGCGTCAACCGCGTGCTGTCCGTCTTGCCCGCTCTCGTGGTGTCGGCCACCGCCGGGCTCGTCCTCGGCGGCGGCCTGCTGGCGGCGCTCGTGCTCAAGGGCTGCGACGGCGTGCTCCGTCATTCGCTGCACCGGACCGCGCTCGAAGTCCTCTACGTTCCGCTCACCGGCGACCTACGAGCGCGCGTGAAGGGGCTCATCGACGTGCTGGGCCAACGTGGCGGACAGGCAATGGCCTCCGTGCTGATTCTGATCGTCACGGCGCTCAGCGACAGCCTCATGTTCTTCGGCGTCGTGGTGATTGTCCTGGGGATCGCCTGGATCCGCGTCGCCTCCACCTTGGAGTCCCACTACCTCGATCTCTTCCGGGAAGCCCTGAGCGGGGTCGCGATGCGGACGCGGCTCGATTTCCCGGACATGGACCTCGCATCGCTTGAAACGTTGCTGGCCCATCTCAACAGCGCCGACGATTCCGAGGTCATTGCCGCGCTCGACATGTTCGCGGAGCAGGAGCGCAGTCACCTGATACCAGCCCTGGTGCTGTATCACCCCTCGGACGCCGTGGTTCTGCGGGCGCTGGAGCTGTTCACGCTGTCTGGGCGACAAGACTTCCTGGCGATTCTGGGTCGACTGTTGGAGCACGACGCCCCGGCGGTCCGGGCGGCGGCACTGCGCGCGCACGGGTGGGCATTCGGACCGCGCCAGGAGTTGTACGAGCGATTCGCCGATGATCCGTCGCCCGTGGTACGCGCCACGGCGCTTGTCGGCTTGGTGTCGTATGGGGGCGGAGACGCAGCCCTCGCCGCCCGGGCGGCGATCGACGGCTTTGCCGAGTCGGGCACACACGACGAGCGGCTGGCCCTGGCCCGCGCCATCCGGTACAGCCCCGGTGCCATTTACACCGACGTGCTCCTGCGATTGGCCGACACACCCGAGACGGACACCCGGATCGCGGTCATTCAGGCCATGGGCGAAATCCTGAGCGCTCGGTTCATCCCGGTCCTCGTCCCGATGCTCCCCAGCCGGGCGCTCCGCAAGGACGCGCGCGCCACATTGGTGGCCATCGGCACCGAGTCGCTGGCTCAGCTGGACGCGATCCTCGGCGATCCGTCGACCGACCGTGATGTCCGACTGCACGTCCCACGCACGATCGGGTTCTTCCCGCCACGGGCCGCCTCCGAGGTGTTGCTACGACACCTGGAGTCGGCCGGCGAGGGTACCATCACCTATCGCATCCTCCGTGCCATCGGGCGGTGCCGTGCGGCACAGCCGGACCTCCCACTCTCCGAGTCAGTGCTGCGCCGTCGCCTCGAACAGGATCTGGCCGAAACATTCCGGCTGCTCGACCGCCGACTCACGCTGGAAAAACGCGCTCCGGGCACGACGCAGGGGCCGCGGCACATGCCGGTGCGCGCCCTCTTGGTGGACCTGCTGCGTCACCGTCAGGCCCTTGCCACCGAACGCGTGTTTCGACTTGTCGGCCTCTTGTATCCAGGTGAGGACGCCCGCAGTCTGTATCGTGGGGTCCACGACCCGAGTCCCAAGGTGCGCGACAGCAGCCGGGAGCTGCTGGAACATCTGCTTGAGCCACCACTCCAGGGCGCCATCCTGGCGCTGGTCGACGACATCGCCGACGAGACGCGGCTGCCACGAGCGCACCCGTACTACGTGCAGCCGCACCTCGGGTACCTGGAGGCACTCACCGACCTGCTCGACCACGGCGATGCCGGCACGGTGGCACTGGTGGCGTATCACATCGCGGAAATCGGGGCCGTCG
>SXOW01000364.1 GCA_005778315.1 Acidobacteriota bacterium | reverse complement strand
GAGTCGTGTAGGTACGAACGTCTTGGTGTGGACAACCCCGCCCTTACACTGATCCCCCCTCCTGCTACCATCGAGAGGTGGTGAGCCGACGCAAGCTGGCGGTTTGGGGCGGGATCTTCCTGGTCCTGGTCCTCACCGCCTGGCTGGCGGCACGGCTGCCGCGCGCGGCCGCCGATTGGGCGTTCACGGCCCTTGAGCGAAATCTCGCCATCACCGGACGCGTCGAGTCGGTAGCCCTCAACCCGTTCACACTGGTCATCCGTCTCCGCGGCGTGTCGCTGTGGACGACAGGTCACGAACGAGAGCCGTTCCTGACCGTGGAGGCGGTGACCGTCGATATGCCTTGGGCCGCCGTGCTGGCAGAGCCCGCCATCGACTTGATCGACGCCGTGGCGCCGGTCGTGTCGGTGCGCCGCGCGGCGGACGGGACCACCAACCTGCCGGATTTTGGCCGCGACCCGTCCCCGTCCGCCCCTGTGGCCAACGAGCCATGGCGGCTCGGCGTTGTTGCGCTGCGTGGGGGGGCGGTGTCGGTCGTTGACGAATCGACCGCGCTTCGCGTGACGGTCGATCCGGTGGATCTTCGGCTCGATCCAGACCTCGATCCAAACGATGTCGATGGCGCGCCTCGCATCAGCGGCGTCCTGACGCTCGACCGTTCCACCACCGTCAGCTGGGGTTCCCAGGAGACGGCCATCGAACCGTTGACGGTCGCGCTCGGGTTTGACGGGTCCACCCTCACGATCGGCGACCTGGAGATGGTCACTCCGGAAGCCCGGCTCCGCGTCGACGGCGATCTGGTGGTTGCTGGGGGAGACCCCGGCGTCGCGTTGGACTATCGCGTCGACGCCGACCTGGACCTGTTGTCCACGTGGGTCCCGGAGGCAACCTGGGGCGGCGCCTTCGTCGCGTCTGGCCGACTCGACGGCTCCGCGGCGGATCCGCGCGGGACCGCAGTCGTCGAGGCTCCACTGCTCCGGTGGAACGCGTTCGAGGCACGTGCGGTCCGGTTGGAGGCCGCACTTGCCGATCGTACGGTCACGCTCTCCCAACTCGCGGCCGAGATTGCGGGTGGTGCCGTGTCGGGCGCCGGGGTTGCGACCTTTCTGGACGCCGTCGACGCTCCTCAGACCCGCGGTGAACTCGACCTCGACTGGACGGACATCGACGCCGACCTGCTGGCGACCACGATGGGCGTCGCGCTTCCGAGCCCGGCCGCGTCCCATCTGACGGGCACGCTTCGTGCTTCCTGGCCGGATCACGACCCCCGGCAGTGGGTGGTGGCCGTGGAGAGTCAGCTGCGGCCGCATACCGGCGTGTCCACCGGCCTCGGGGGACGGTTGCGCGCGGCGACCGAGACCGGCCAGTGGAGGGTTGACGTCGACGCGTTGACCATGAGCAGCGCGAGCGTGACAGGGCAACTGACAGGTGCCGTGCCACCCTCTGCGGCAGGTCTGCCGTCGATGGATCTCCAAGGCGCGGTCGAGGCGCAGGTGTCCGATTTGCGTCAGTTGGCGGCGGACCTGGAGTCGTTGGGTATCGCGGGCCCTCCCCAGGCCTCGTTGTCCGGAGCCGCCTCTCTGACGCTGGCGATCGCCGGTACGCCGGAAGCACCACGGCTTGCCGGCGTCTTGGAGGCCAGAGGGCGTGCGCTCGACTCCGACGATCCGTTCGCGCTCGACACGAGCTTCTCTCTTGACACAGAGCGGTGGCGCCTCGAATCGGTCGATCTGCAGATCGCGGGGAGTCGGTCCACTGGCGCCGTGTCGATGGACGCGGTGTCCCGGCAGGTCGAGGGACGCGTGGGGATCACCGTTCCCGATCTGCGCACGTTCGAGGCGCGCGTGCCGGTCGGGTGGCGGCCGGCAGGTGCGGTCGAGCTCGACGGAGTGATCAGCGGGCAGTGGCCAACGCCCAAGCTCGACGCGACGCTCGACGCGCGAGCGCTGGTGCTGGCGGGGCAACGCGCCCAGGCCGTTCAGGGACACCTGACCCTGACCCCCACGGAACTGGTCATCAATGACCTCACCGCGAGTCAGGACGACGACGGGCGGTTGCAGATGGAGGGTCGGTTAGGCACCGATGGCGGTTACACCGTGTCGGTCCGTGGTCGTGGGGTGCAACTGTCTCCCTGGCTCCCCGAATCGGAGGACCGGTTTCCCGTCGAGGCCAAGGTTGACCTGGATGTCACAGGCGAGGGCACGCTCGATGCGCCGCGGGCGAGTGGACGCATCGTGCTGCACAATCCGGTCTTCGATGGCTACACCGTCGACCGCCTGGAACAGGATGTCGTCATTGCCCCGGAGGGTTGGCGGCTACGCGCGGTCGTGCCGTCCCTGTCCGCGTCGATGGACCTCGAGCTGCGCCCGGCAGACGAGTGGCGCTATGAGATGCGTGCGGCGCTGGGTCAAGCCGATCTGACACAGCTCGGTGCGCTGGCTGGGTGGGATCCGGCGCGGGCCTCCGGCACGGTGGGACTGAGTCTGCAGGCGACTGGCTCTGCGACAGACCTGGGTGCCTCCACCGTTGTCGTCGATCTGCAGCACCTGGACGCGCGCATCACCGAGGTCCCGGTTCGTCTTCAACGCCCAGTCGAACTGAGATACGGGGCGGGTGAACTCGCCGTCAGCGACTTGGATCTCCGCGTGGACGAGACCCGCGTGACCGGGGCTGGGCTCTTGGGGGATGTCACAGGCTCGGGGGCCGGTCTCCGGCTGACGGCGACTGGGGATCTGGGCGACCTGGGACGCCTCGTCGGGAACGGCGTCGCGGCGGGTGCTGACGGCCGGTCGAGGGCGACGACGCTCTCTGGCTCGTTTCAGCTGGAGTTGGCCGCGACGGGCAGTGTCGTCGAGCCGACGGTCACCGCGTCGCTGGTGCTGGACGACGCAGGGGTGTCGTCCACCGGAATGCCCCCTCTGTCGGAGATATTCCTCCGCGCGGACTTAGGGACGGCCGGGCTTCGAGTCGAGGAACTGCGGGGACGCTTCGCCGAGGCGCGGTTGACGGCGACCGGGCTCATTCCGGCACCGCTGTTGGCGCCATGGTTGCCAGACTGGGCGACGGCCAACGGCGTCGGCGATCCGGCGGCGTCTTCAGGTCGCGCCGTCGTGACGGCACGGGTGGAAGGTCTGACGCCATCGGCGCTGGCGGGTGTGGTCGACCCAGACACCCTGGAGGGGCTTGTCGGCACCGTCGCGGTGACGGTGGACCTGCAGGCCGACCGTCTCGCACTGGATGCCCTGCAGGGAACGCTCCAGCTGGACACGCTCGACCTCGAGTTGGGCGGGCTGCCGGTGACCCAACAGCGCCCGACTCGTTTTGTGCTCGACGCGGGGCGCATCGGGGTGGACGGTTTCGCCTGGCAGATTGGCGATGCAGCCACCACCGTCACCCTGGGCGGTGGCATCACGTTGACCCCGGTCCCGAGCGCGGACTTGACGCTCAGCGCTACGGCCGACCTCCGCGTCATCAACGCGTTCACCGACGGCGTTGCGCTCGGCGGTAACGCCACTCTGCTCGCCGATCTGGGGGGGACCCTGGCCGAACCGCGGCTCGATGGCGTCATCGAACTGGATCAAGTTGAACTCCGCGTGTCCGACCCGCGGCTGCTGGTGTCCGGGTTGAGCGGTGCGCTGGTGTTCCAAGGCACCGAGATGCGGATGGTCGAGGTCGCCGGCACCGCGAATGGCGGTCCGGTCGCGATGGAGGGGGTCATTCGATTCGCCGGGTTCCAACCGGAGGGCGAGGTCTCGCTGACCGGAGACTCGATCGCGATGGTACTGCCGCCCGGCGTCAGAACAGAGATTGACACCGACGTGGTCCTGCTCGTCGAGCCGGAGGAAGCTGTCTTGTCGGGGACCGTCGCGCTGGTCCGCGGCGACTACCGGGAACCGATCACCGCGGCCGGCGGGCTCCTGGCCGCCCTGGAGTCGCGCCCACCCCCGGCGCTGGTGGCCGGGGACCCGTCCTGGTTGGAGCGGCTTCGTCTCGACTTGCGGGTGCTGACGGAGGAAGAGCTGCTGGTCAACAACAACTACGGCGTCGGCACCCTGGGCGCTGACATGCGGGTTAGGGGCACGGTGGCCCGACCGGCCCTCACGGGGCGGGCCACCGTGGGGGACGGGGGACAGGTGTTTCTCGGTGGCAACACGTTCGAGATTGAGTCGGCTCGGGTCGACTTCATAGACCCGGAGGGCATCGTTCCCGAGATCGACGCTACGGCGCGGACACGGGTCGGCGATGAGGAGATCACCATTACGTTCGAGGGGACGGCAGAGACGCTGACCACGACGATGGAGACTGCCTCGGGGCTCCCGGAGAGCGACATCGTGTCGCTGCTGCTGACAGGACGCACGCTGGACGAGGCGGGAAGTGCCCCGGGCAGGGTGGCCCGGGACCAGGCGCTTGGACTCGTGTCTGGAGAAGCGCTGGGAGTCGCCGGTCGGACGGTCGGACTCGACACGGTCAGGCTGGATCGCGGCCTCGACGTCAGTCTCGTGGCGAGTGAGACGAACCCGGGCACCCGGGTGACGGTGGGCAAGAACCTCAACCGTCAAACGGAACTGGTCGCGTCCCAGAGTCTGCGTGGCAGCGGGTTGTTGACCTGGATCGTCAACTACGTGCCCCGCCGCAATGTCGAGTTGCGGCTGGTGATCGATGATCAGACCGACCGGGCATACGAGTTCCGCCACGCCGTGTCCTTCGGCGGGGAGCGGGTGCGTGCCACGCGGTCCGTCGAGCGGGTCCAGCCGCGAGTGACCGCCATCGAGTTGTCCGGTGCGATGGGGTTGGCTGAACCGGACGTGCGTCGCCTGCTCCAGCTCGAGGCAGGCCAGCCGTTCGATTTTCTGGGGTGGCAGGACAGTCGGGATCGCATTGAGCGGGCGCTCTGGGATCGCGGCTATCAGGAAGCCCGAATCCGCACGGATCGGACGCTTGGCGAGGACGGCGCCACGATCGCGCTCGGTCTGGACATCGATGCCGGTCCGCTGTGTGTGGTCGACGTGCGGGGCTACTCGGTGCCCGCGTCATTGGTCGAGGAGATTGAGGAGACGTGGCGCGGCTCGGTGTTCGACGGGTTCCTGCTCGACGAGGTGGCGGCGATCGCGCGACGGTGGTTTGCCGGTGAAGGCTATCCGCGCTCCGAGGTCACGGCGACGATCGAGGCGACCGATGAGGGTGACCAGAAGCGGATCCGGCTCGATCTGGCTTCCGGACCCCGCGTGCGCGACCGCGTCATCCGATTCAGCGGGAACAACGTGTTATCCGACGACACCCTCGCGGCGCTCGTCACGCCGGAGCTCGAAGCCGATGTCTGGGCCGGTGGCACCATGCTCGTCGACAGACTGCAGGACGTCTACCGCTCTCAGGGGTGGCTCGAGGCTGCGGCGCGTCTCGACCCCGTCCGGGTCGACGGGGAGACCGCGGTGCTGGCGGTGGAACTGGTTGAGGGGCCGCCGTTCGTGGTGTCCGGTGTCGTCGTAGCCGGCGTGGTCGCGTGGGGCGCTGAACAGGTGGTCGAGGTGGCCGGAGTGGAGCCAGGCGTGGTCTTTACGGCCAACCTTGGCGAGGTGGTTCGCACGCGCGTGCTTGTCGCCTATCGTCGAGCGGGGTTCAACGCTGCGCGGGTCCGAGTCGAGGCGTCCGTGACCGACCAGGACGGGCAGGTGGCGCTTCGCCTCGTCGTGGACGAAGGACGCCGGCAGCTCCTACGCGACGTGCAGGTCGTGGGTGGGGAGCAGACCCATGCCGGACTGATCGATCGGGCGCTGCAGCTGACCAGTGGGACCCCCGTCGACCAGGCGGCGTGGAATCTGGCGCGGAAGCGCTTGTATGACACCGGCGTTTTCCGCAGCGTCGACATCGTGGCGGTCCCGCTGGCCAAAACGCCCGCGTCCGGCGACACGGTCCCAGCGGATGAACCGGTAACGGCCCAGGTGACGTTGGAGTCATGGCCGCTCTATCAACTGCGCTACGGCTTGCAGGTGATTGACGAGCGTGTCCCGGCCGGCGAAATCCGTACGCGTGGGCAATTCGGAGCCGTCGCCGACCTGACCCGCCGCAATCTGTTTGGTCGGGCCGTCAGTGTCGGCGCATCCGTTCGGTCCGACACCGTGCAGCAGGCGGTCCGCGGATTCATGTCGATCCCCTCGTTCTTCGGACGCGACGTGACATCCAACCTGTTCGTGTCTCGCCTCCGTGAGACGCTCGGGAGTGAGCGAGACATCCTCAGCGATCGGCATCGACTCACGCTGGAGCAGCAGATCCGACCGGCCGAGGGCATGACGTTCTCCTACAGCTACAACCTCGAGCGGAATCACACGTTCGAGAAGGATCTCGATCCGGCCGCGCCGTTCTCGTTCGACCTCACCGTCGATATCGCGAGGCTGAACACGAGTGTCGTCCTTGAGCGCCGCGACGACGTGCTGGACGCGACCCGAGGGTGGTTTCATGCGTCGACCCTCCTCTGGGGCGTCGAAAGCCTGGGTTCCGACTTGCGGTTTCTCAAGTACGTCGGCCAGCACTACTACTTCCGCCCGCTGGCGGGCGGCCTCGTGCTGGCATCCGCCGCGCGTGTTGGGCTTGGTGTCGGGTTCGGCCAGGAGTTGATCCCCTCCGAACGATTCTTCGCCGGCGGTGGCAACACCGTTCGCGGCTACTCCCAGGACAGCCTTGGACCGATCAGCTTCTTTGGGGATGTGACCGGCGGACAGGCCTCGTTGATCCTCAACCAGGAGGTCCGGCTGCCGATCTGGCGGCTCGTCCGCGGCGTGGGCTTCATCGACGCCGGCAATGTATTTGACGGGGTGGGAGACCTGTCGCTGACCGCGCTCAAGGTCGCCCTTGGTCTCGGAGTCCGCGCCGAGACGCCCGTCGGCCTGTTCAGACTGGACTACGGTGTGCCGCTGTCGCGCAGCCAGAACGACCCACGCGGACGCTGGTTTGCGTCGCTCGGCCAAGCCTTCTAAGGCGGGGCGTGGACTAGCGGCCGCGGACGGTGCGCATGATCGATTCGACCTGCGGGCGTTCCGGCGCGTTCGGCGCCAGTTTGAGGAACGATTCGAAGTACCTGGCCATCAGGTCGATGCGCTTCCCTTCGTAGTACGAGAGACCCGCGAAGTAGTACGCGTAGGCTTGCTGGGGGTCGAGCGCGATCGCCGCTTCGAACGCCGGCGCCGCTTTGCCATAGTCGCGGCGCTCAGCTTCGGACAGTCCCAGTTGATACTTCGCTTCCGGGAGAGCGGGGCTCAGCGTCGATGCCTGCTCGGCCGCGGCCACCGCCTGCGCGACCGTCGCGGCTGGCGGGGCGTCCGGCGGGCCTGGGCGGGCATCGAGCAGCAGCACGGCGGATCGGCCCACGTGATGCCAGGGGTCCGTGTCCGGACGGCTGAGCAATCTGGCATACGTCTCACGGGCTGCCGCATCCCGCTTCAGTCGGTCCTGACTCTGGGCCACCAGGTAGACCACGGCCGGCGCGCTGTCGTCGCCAAGGGCGATGGAGACGACCTGTTCGTACTGGCCGGCTTCGAAGAGCCGGCGAGTGGTCGCGATGTCAGGCGCCGAAGCCTGCCCCAACAACATCAACGCAATCGTGAATATCATGAGCCGCTCCCTCCGTAGATGTAGACGAGCCGTGAGCCTCAAAAGTTAGATGGGACCGCGCCGTCGCCTGCTGTGGCCCGCAGTTTCCGGACTGATCCGCCTGGTGTCTGTCGCGCCAATTTCTGCCACACCCGGTCTTCGACATTTTCGAGGAAGAGCTGCAGGTGCGGGTACGGCATTTGGATACCGGCCTCATCGAGGGCGAGCTTGGCTGCTTCCATGACTGCGGAGTAGACCGGCTCCTCATCCGTGGCTCGCTCGATCCACACCCGCAGACTGAGGTTGACGCTCGAGTCGCCAAGCGCCGTCACCACGACGTCGGGCGCCGGTTCGGTCATCACCCGATCGAGGCCGCGGACCGATGCCTGCATCACTTCCCGCGCCTTGGGAATCGACTCCTTGTAGGCGATCCCGACCGGGACATCGACGCGTGTAATGCCCTTCTGAGAGTGATTGACCAGGACCGCATCAATGATGGCCTTGTTCGGGATGACGACGTAGGTGTTGCGCTTCGTGCGAATTCGGGTCGAGCGCATGGTGATGTCGCTCACTTCGCCAGACTGGTCCACGACCGAAATCCAGTCGCCTACCTCGAACGGCTTGTCCATGAAGATCATGATGCCGGCGATGACGTTGGCTATGGAGTCCTGGGCCGCGAACCCGACGGCAATGCCAACGATGCCGAGGCCCGCCAGCGCCGCCGCCACGTTGACGCCGATCTGATCCGCCGCCATCACCACCGCGAAGATCAGGACCGTGATGCGGTAGAGGTTCCGAACAAGGAGGGTGACGAGCGCCTGGTGCAATCCGGCCCGCTCCAACAGAGCGGAGAGCGGGAGCCGGGTCATCCGGTAGAGCAGCCAAGAGAGCACCAGGACCATGAGCGCCGCGAACAGCTTCGGCAGATACCCGATGGCCTGGGTCACCAGCTGAATCACATCGAGTCGTTCGATCACGCCGTTCATCGTTGCTTCGCCTCTCGCCAGTGGGTGCCCCGACAGGCCGTGTGCCAGTCATCGTGCCAGGGCCCGTCGCCGCCGACGATCTGAATCCACGGCGGTGTCTCGATGGGTGCGACCGTCGAGAGTAGAACCAACGGCGAGCCACGACTGCATGATCACACAGTTCTTCCGTCCGGCGGCGGTCGGCAGTTCGACCTTTACCGGCGAGTCGCCGATCGGGCACAATTGTCCTGGGTTCTTGGGACAGTTTGGTTCGGCCAGCGACTCATCCGGTTCGGGTGAGTCACTGAGAAACGGAAGAGGGGCGAGCGGGGCATGCGCGGGCACTACCGGCGTGCGGAGACGTGGCGGCGCCGTGCTACGGCCGTGGCGCTCCTGTGCGGCGGCGCCGCCTGGGCCGCCCTGGTCGGGGTTGAGGCCTCGACAGCACCGCCCGCGCAAACCCCGCCGGACACGCCAGCGCTGCGAGAAGCACTCGACCAATACTGTATCGCCTGCCACAACGAGCGGCTCCGCACGGCGGATCTTGCGCTCGATACCGTGGACGCCAGCCATCCTGCCGCTGACCCAGCGTTGTGGGAGCGGGTCGTGGCCAAGCTCCGGGCCGGTTCCATGCCCCCCCCACCCCGGCCGCGGCCGGACGCGGCCACCTATGACATGTTGGCCACCGCACTTGAGGAAGCACTCGACCAGGCCTGGGCGGCAGATCCCAATCCCGGTCGCGGCAGTGCCGTCCACCGGATCAACCGTACCGAGTATGGGCACGCGGTTCGGGACCTGTTCGCGCTGGACATCGACGTGACGGAGCTGCTGCCGGGCGACGAAACCGCCGATGGCAGCTTTGACAACTTTGCCGACGTGCTCTCCGTGTCGCGCTCCCAACTGGAGCGCTATCTGTCGGTCGCGCGTCAGGTAACGCGACTCGCGGTCGGGCTGGCACCACCGAGTCCGGGGTTCGACACCTTCGAGATTCCGCTACATGTGGTCCAGGACGCGCGCCAGAGCGAAGACCTGCCGCTGGGGTCTCGCGGCGGGATGGCGATTCCCTATCAGTTCCCCGTCGATGGGGAGTATCTGTTCAAAGTGCGACTCCGCCGCCAGTATCAAGGCTACTTGATGGGGATGGGCTGGGCGCAGCAGCTTGAGGTTCGCCTCGACGGGCGCCTGCTGCAGCGCTTCACCGTCGGCGGCAACGCGACCGGCAAGCCGGCCGCCGCCAGCTACGCGGGCGACGGGGAGCCCGGGTTCGCCGGAGACCCCGACTGGGAAACGTTCATGCAGCTCACCGGGGATGACGGCTTGGCGGTGCGTGTCCCCGTCACGGCTGGCCCACACACCGTCGGCATCTCGTTCGTCCGTGAGCTGTGGGAGCCTGAGGGTCTGCCGCAACCGCTGCAGCGGGGGCGGGTGCTGACGAACGATCAGATTTACATGGACTACGCCGCGGTCGGTGCGGTCGATATTGGTGGACCGTACGGCAACGCAGATTCGCCTCGTCAAACCCCGAGTCGCCAGACGATCTTCAGTTGTCAGTCGCCCACACCGACGGCGACCGTCGATATCGATGAGGCAGCGGAGCGGGCGTGTGCCACGGAGATCGTGTCGCGGCTGGCGCGGCGCGCCTATCGGCGCCCGGTGACGGATGCCGATATCGCCACGCTCATCGAGTTCTTCGAGGCCGGTCGTCGCGACGGTGGCAGTTTCGACGCCGGCGTCCAGTTCGCACTGGAGCGACTGCTGGTTGACCCGGATTTCTTGCTCCGCATCGAGCGGGACCGTGACCCGGCTGGGGGCGGCACCGACGGGGTCTACACCCTGACGGACCTCGAGGTGGCGTCTCGCCTGTCCTTTTTTTTGTGGAGCAGTGTGCCGGACGACGAGCTCCTCTTGCTGGCCGAGGCGGGTCGGTTGACCGAACCGGCCGTGCTCGAGGCACAGGCGCGGCGGTTGCTCGCGGACCCGCGCGCCACCGAGGCGCTCGTGGATGATTTCGCCGCCCAGTGGTTGAATCTCAGGCGCGTGGGCGAGGTCGTGGTCGACCCGGGTCGCTACCCGCATTACGACGAGACGCTTCTCCACGCCTTCAGACGTGAAACGGAGCTTTTCGTGGCCAGCACGTTGCTGGAGGACCGCAGCGTTGCCACCTTGCTGAACGCGGACTACACCTTCGTGAACGAGCGGCTGGCTCAGCACTACGGAATCCCCGGAATCTATGGCAGCCGCTTTCGGCGCGTGCTGCTGACCAACCCCGCCGAGCGCGGTGGGCTGCTTGGCGAGGGGGCGTTGCTGGCCACGACCTCGTATCCTGATCGGACGTCTCCCGTGCTGCGTGGCAAGTGGTTGCTGGACAACATCTTCGGAATGCCGGTGCCGCCGCCACCGCCTGGCGTCGACACGACACTTGAACAGGAATCGGGCGTCGTGCCCCCAACCATCCGCGAGCGCCTGGCCCAGCATCGGCGTAGCCCGACATGCGCCAGTTGCCACTCGGTCATCGACCCGCTGGGATTCGCGCTCGAGAACTTCGACGTGATCGGCGGCTGGCGCGATATCGACGAAGCCGGTGAGCCGGTCGATGCCGCAGGAACCACCGCGAGCGGGGAGCAGGTAGAAGGGTTGGTGGGCCTCCGCGCGCTGCTGCTGGACAACCCGGAGCAGTTTCCTCGCACCGTGACCGAAAAGCTGTTGGCGTATGCCCTCGGTCGACCTCTCGAGTACTACGACCGTCCCACCGTTCGCCGCGTGGTGCGGGAGGCGGCAGGCGGCGACTATCGGTGGTCGTCGCTGATTCTAGGTATTGTGAAGAGCCCGACGTTTCTCACCCGCGCGGCCTCGGCCGCGACGAACTAGAAAGAACCCCGATGACCTTCCTGACCAAAACCTTGCCCCGCCGAACGGTGCTTCGAGGACTGGGCGCTACGGTCGCCCTGCCGTTCCTCGATGCGATGCATCCCGCGTTCACGACCCGTGCCCGCGCCGCGACCACGGCTCCGCATCGGTTCCAGACGTTCTACGTGCCGAACGGGATGGCGATGGAGCACTGGACCCCGAAGGGAGAGGGTACCAACTTCGAACTGTCGCCGATCCTGGCTCCACTGGCCGATTTCAAGGACCAGATGATCGTGCTGTCGGGGCTGAATGCCAGTTGGAACTACATCCATGCCGGCGCGTCCGGGTCGTTCCTGACCGGCACCACGCGCGGGGGCCGCAACGAGATCGAGATCCTGGCCGATGTATCGATGGACCAACTGCTCGCGCGACATTTCGCCGAGGAGACCCAGGTGCCGTCGCTGGAACTCTCGCTCGATCCACCGAACAACGCGGGGGCGTGCACCGGGAACCTGAGTTGCGTCTATACCCACACGCTGTCGTGGCGCAGCGCCACGCAGCCCTTGCCGACCGAGTGGAATCCGCGAGCCGTGTTCGAGACCTTGTTCGGCGACAGCGGCACCACAGACCGGGCCGCGCGTGTGAGCCGGTTGCGGCAGCACAAGAGCCTGCTCGACTCAGTGAGCGACAAACTGTCCGCCCTGCGTCGTGAACTGGGTCCCGGCGATCAGGCCAAGGTCGAGGAATACACCGAGGCGGTCCGCGATGTGGAGCGACGCATTCAGCGGGCCGAGGAGCAGAGTAGCCTCGAACTCCCCACCGTCGAGCAACCCCAGGGGGCCCCGTCGGCCTTCGAGGACCATCTCGAGTTGATGCTGGACCTGCAGTTGCTCGCGATGCAGTCCGACCTGACGCGGGTGATCTCGTTCATGATCGGCAAGGAGCAGAGCGCCCGGCCGTATCCCCAGATCGGCGTGCCGGAAGCGCACCACCCGCTCTCGCATCACAACGACGTGCCCGAGTTGATCGCGCACATGTCGAAGATCAACCAGTACCACACGGACCTGTTCTCCCGATATCTCAGGCGATTGCGAGCGACGCCGGACGGGGACGGATCGTTGCTGGATCACATGACCATCCTGTACGGGTCCGGGATCTCCAACAGCACGCGTCACTCCGGCGTGAATCTGCCCCTCATGCTGGTCGGGGGCGGGGCCGGACGGTTGCCGAGTGGGCGACACCTCTCCTTCACCGACGAGCCCTCGATGGCGAATCTGCTCGTCACGCTGATGGACAAGATGGACGTGCCGGTCGAGCGGATCGGTGGCAGCACCGGGGCCTTGCCGATCGAGACGTTGCCCGGGTTGCTCTAACTGTGTCCACCATGCGTATGCACATCAACCGTCTGTGCCTGTCGCTGCTAGCTGTCTGGTTCAGCGCGACGGTGGCTCACGCCGCCGAAGCGCCGCCGCTCGTCGCGGCCGCCAAGGCCGGTGACGCCGCCGTCGTCCGCGCCTTGCTCGCGCAGGGGACGGCCGTTGACGCGACGGAGGGCGACGGAACGACGGCGCTGCACTGGGCCAGCTACGGCGATGCCGCGGACGCAGCCCGTCTGCTGCTGGAGGCCGGCGCCGATGTCAACGCGGCCAACGACCTTGGCACGACACCGCTCTGGTCGGCGAGCGAGAACGGGAGCGTGGCCATGGCGCGCCTGCTGCTCGAGGCTGGTGCCGATGCCAACCTGGCCCTGTGGAGCGGCGAGACGCCATTGATGGTCGCCTCACGCGCCGGCGCGACCCGCGTCGTGGAACTTCTGCTCGCGCACGGGGCCCGGACGGACGCACGCGCGGCCCGGGGGCAGACGGCGCTGATGTGGGCCGCGGCGCAGCAGCACGCTGACGTGGTGACCGCCCTGCTGGCGGGTGGCGCTGACATCCACGCGAGGTCGGACGTGTGGAGCCAGGTCATGGCGGTGCCGCCACACAGCCAGCCGGAGTATAAGCGCGAGATTCCACACGGTGGCAACACCGCCCTGATGTTTGCGGCTCGCGGTGGCGCCGTGGATGCGGTGCGCGTGCTGATTGCGGCCGGAGCTGACGTGGACGACACGGACGCCTGGGGCGTCAGCGCTACGACGGTGGCGACCCACGCCGGTTTCGCCGAGGTGGGTGAGCTGTTGCTGCAGGCTGGCGCCGATGCGAACGCGGCCGAAGCAGGTTTTGCCGCGATTCACCCTGCCGTCATGCGACAGGATGAGCGTTTGGTGGCGGCGCTGCTCGACCACGGCGCCGACCCGAATGCCAGGCTTCGCACCTGGACCCCGACCCGACGCTCGTCGAGCGATTTTCACTTTGCACCCCCGCTCGTCGGGGCAACGCCGTTCTGGTTGGCGGCGCGTTTCGCCGCCCCGTCCATGATGCGGCTCCTGCTCGAACATGGGGCAGATGCGACCTTCGTCCATCACGCCGACTACAAGGAACCCGATTACTTTCAGCCTCGGCTGGAGGAAACGACGGCGTTGATGGCCGTCACCGGGATGGGGGGCGGCCGCCTGCGCGCCTGGTTTCCGCCACCTCGGGACGAGGCCGAGATGCGGGCGCTCGAGGCGGTCCAGCTGCTGGTCGAGCTCGGCGTCGATCTGAACGCCACGGATGGCGACGGCCGCACCGCCCTCGATGGCGCGCGCTCCGCACGACTGAAGACCGTGGCCGCCTATCTGGAGTCTCACGGTGCCGTCGCAAGCGGCGGCGGGTAGCGTCGAGATGGAACCAGCGTGGCACAGCCTCGTATGTCATGTGTGAGGCCGTTCCATGACACTGATCGCCACACTCGGTCACGCGCTTGGGTTCTCGTTGGCGGCGGGAGTGAACCTCTACGCCACCGTGGCCATCCTCGGCCTGGCGTCTCGCTTCGGGTGGGTGGCCATCCCTGAGCGATTCGCGGCTTTCGACAGCAACCTCGTCATCGGGGTGGCCGCCACGCTGTATGTGGTGGAGTTCTTCGCGGACAAGATTCCGTGGGTCGACTCGGTGTGGGATGCGATTCACACCGCGATCCGGCCCGTCGGCGGCGCCTTTATCGCCGTCGCATCACTCGGCGAGCTGGGGGCTGGGGTCCCCATGGCTGATCTGGCCATGGCTGCGCTGGGTGGGTCAGTCGCCGCGGGCGCCCACCTGACCAAGGCCAGCACGCGCGCCGCGGTCAATACCAGCCCGGAGCCGCTGTCCAACTGGGTCCTCAGTCTCTCTGAGGACCTGTTCGTGGTCGGACTCGGGACCTTGGCTATCAACTATCCCGTGGCGGCGTTCGGCGTCGCCACCGTCCTGATTTTGCTGATCGCGTGTTTCCTGGGCGTGATCTCACGCACCGCGTGGCGATGGTTGTCGGGCAATCGGACGGCGGCTACCCCCTCCGGGGCATGATCTGCTTGGCGATGGTTTGCAGCTGCATGTTGGAGGTGCCCTCGTAGATCTGCCCGATCTTGGCGTCTCGGAAGAGCTTCTCGACCGGATAGTCCTTCGTGTAGCCCATCCCGCCGAACAATTGGACCGCGAGCGACGTGGCGCGCTCGGCGACCTGTGAGGAGAACAGCTTGGCCATGGCGCCTTCGGTCAAGAACGGCCGGCCAGCGTCATGGAGCCGTGCGGCGTTGTAGACCCCCAAT
>SXOW01000363.1 GCA_005778315.1 Acidobacteriota bacterium | reverse complement strand
CGGCGTCATCGCGCTCGACGCCGGTGCACAGAGCTTGCTGAACGAGCTGGCCCAGGGTGAGTCGGCCGCGACGGAAGTGCTGATAGGGGATGCGCCACCGGACGGTCCAGACGGTCACCCGGCGCGACCGGCACGCACCGTGTCGGCGGCCCGACCGGGTCTGTCACCGGTGTTCGAGCGGCGTCTCGATATCGACCGCCACGCGTTTCTGAGTTCGCACGTGATCGGCGGTCATCCGGTGCTGCCGGTGGCCATCATGCATGAGTGGCTCGGACACGGCGCGCTACATGACAATCCAGGGTTGCTCCTGGCAGGATTCTCAGAGTTCCGGGTTCTCAAAGGCGTGATTCTGAACGAGGGCGCTCGCGACCTCCGGGTGGCGGTGTCCAAGATTCGTCGCGAAGGCAACTCGTTTGAGGTTGACGTCGAGTTGCGCAGCGGCCCCCTAGGAGATGAGACCGTCCACGCGCGAGCCTGTGCCACGCTGCGCGCGAGCTTGGCGACTCCGCCTGGGTATCTGCGTCCGGCCGAGTTCGAGATCGAAGCATACGGCCACAGCGTCGAGGCCGCCTACCGCGACGTGCTCTTCCACGGTCCGCACTTTCACGGCATCGAACGTATTGACGGGTATTCGTCGGACCACCTCGTCGCGCACGTTCGGTCGGCCCCAGAGCCATCCGAGTGGATGGACGACCCCCCTCGCTCCGCCTGGTTGGGCGACCCGCTGATCGTGGACGCTGGACTCCAGATGGGTATCCTCTGGTGTCAACAGACGTTCGGCTCCGTCGCACTCCCGACCTTCGGGGCCAGGTATGAGCAGTACGCGCCCACCTTCCCCACCGACGGCGTGGTCGCCATTCTGGAGGTGTTGGAGCAGAGCCCCAGCCGCGTGACGGGTGACATCACGTTCCTCGATGCGAACGGAACCGTGGTGGCGCGCATGGAGGGCTACGCGTGGACCGTCGACCCCTCGCTGAGTGAGGCGTTCCGCCCACTTGTGGCCCAGTCCGGCGGTGCGCGAACCTCTGACGTTCGATGACCGAGTTCGCCCCGGTCGCGGTGGTCGGGCTGGGCGGGGTGTTTCCGCAGGCACCCGATCTCGACACCTTTCAGCGTCACATCCGGACCCGCCACGATGCGTCACGTCCCGCGCCACCCGGGCGCTGGGTACTTGACCCCAACGACGCCCACCGGCCAGATCCGGCCCCGGACACCGTGTATTCCACGCGCGCGTGTTTCATTGACGACTTTGTCTTTGATCCAGCGGGGCTGAACCTCGATCGCAACACGTTGCGCGGCCTCGACCCGCTGTACGAAATGGTCCTCCACGTCGGCCGTCAAGCGTTCGCGGACATCGCCACCGGCCCGGTGGACCGCGACCGAGTCGGTGTCACGTTGGCGGCCATCGCCCTCCCGACTGATGGGGCGTCAACCATTACGAGCGACATACTGGGCCGCGCGTTCGAACACGTCCTCTTCGGAACCAGGCCGAGACCAGCCCCACCGTCGTCACCACTCAACGCCCGGGTGACCGCCCGACCCGCCAGCCTGCTGGCCCAGGCGCTGGGTCTCGGCGGCGGGAGCTGCACGCTCGATGCCGCTTGTGCGTCGAGTCTGGTGGCGATCAAACTTGCGTGCGACGAACTCCAAGCCGGGCGCGCAGACGCCATGCTCGCGGGCGGCGTATCTCGCCCCGAGAGCCTGTACACCCAAATGGGCTTCAGCCAGCTCCGAGCCCTGGCGGCCTCGGGCGTGTGCCGCCCCTTCGGTGCCGACGCTGACGGGCTGGTGGTAGGTGAGGGGGCAGGCATCGTCGTGCTGAAGCGCCTGGACGACGCCCGCCGCGACGGCGACATCATCTACGGTGTCATCCGCGGGATCGGGCTCTCCAACGACGTGTCTGGCAGCCTCCTGGCTGCCAACGCCGACGGGCAGCTCAGAGCGATGCGTGCGGCCTACGGTCAAGCCGGTTGGGCTCCGTCGGATGTCGACCTCATCGAATGCCATGGCACCGGCACGCCGCTCGGAGACACGGTCGAGCTTGAAAGCCTGCATCGCTTGTGGCGGGAGTCGCCCGCCGGCACATCGTGGAGTCCGGGGCAATGCGCGATCGGGTCTGTCAAATCCAACATCGGGCACCTGCTGACGGCGGCCGGGGCGGCCGGTCTGGTGAAGACCCTGCTCGCGCTGCGGGACCGGGAGCTGCCACCATCCGCCAACGTCGACCCGACGCGGGTAACCCCGGCGCTGGCCGCCTGGGCACACCAGCGCGCTCAGGATACCGGTCCGATCCAGAGCCCGTTTCGGCTGCAGACCCAGATCCAGCCGTGGGCACGTCGCGACGACCGCACGCCTCGCCGGGCCGCCGTCAGCGGGTTCGGATTCGGGGGGATCAACGCGCACCTCTTGCTCGAAGAGGCAGACACGCCGCGGCCCGGGGCGGCACCCGCGCGCGTGCAAGCCTCACCGCGCCCGCACCGGCCATCCGTCCCGATCGCGATTGTGGGTATGGACGCCCACCTGGGTCGCCTCAACTCGTTGCGGGCCTTCCAGGAAGCGACGTTCAAGGGGCACTCGGCGGTCGCGCCGTGGCCGACTACGCGCTGGTGGGGGCGCGACGACCTTGCGCGCGCTGCCTGGGGCGCACACCCCCCCCCCGGTGCCTATCTGGACAGCACCTCCGTCGAGGTCGGCGCGTTTCGAGTGCCGCCCAGCGAGATTCCAGAGACACTCCCCCAGCAACTGCTCATGCTCCAGTCCGTCGCTCGGGCCCTGGAGGACACGCGAACGCCGACACCGCGCGGCGATCTGCGCACCGGTGTCATCATCGGCATGGGGCTGGATTTCAACACGACAAACTTCCATCACCGCTGGGCCTTGCTCAACTTGGCCCGCCAGTGGGCGCGGATGCTCGATCTCCAGCTGGATCAGCAGACGTTCGACGACTGGGTCGCCACGCTGCGTGACGAGTCCGGCCCCGCGCTGACGCCCGGGCGCGTGCTGGGCGCACTCGGCAACATCATTGCCAGCCGGATCGCTCGGGAGTTCGCGTTCGGCGGCGCCAGCTTTGCCATCTCGGCCGAAGAAGCCTCGGGAATACGTGCGCTGGATGTCGGGCTCTCCGCGCTCCGCCGAGGCGAGGTGGACCGCGTCGTCGTCGGCGCGGTGGATCTGCCTGGCGACGTGCGCGCGATGGTGACGACACACGCGCTTCGTCCCTACTCACGCCGCGGCGAGGTCCGGCCGTTCGACAGTCAGGCCGACGGCACCGTCGTCGGCGAAGGCGCCGTGACCCTGGTGCTCAAACGTCTACCAGATGCCATCGCGGCCGGTGACCGCGTCTACGCCGCCATCCACGGTCTCGGCATCGCCGGCGGCGACGGCGTCGAGCCACACGTCGACACCTACACGCGAGCCCTCGAACGGGCGTATGCCGACGCTAGGGTGGACCCGAAACGGGTTGGCTACCTGGAGGCGCACGGCAGCGGCGAGCCCGGCGAGGACGCCGTCGAAACGGCAGCGCTCACCGCGTTCTTCGCGGCTCATCATCCACCTGGTGCGACGGCGGTGTGCGCGATCGGGTCAGCCAAACCGACCGTCGGGCACGTCGGTGCGGCGTCGGGGCTCACATCCGTGGTCAAGGCCGCACTCTGCATCTACCAGGAACTCGTGCCGCCGCTGTCCGGGTTCCTGCAGCCGATGACCCCGGAGGCATGGAGAGACGGCCCGTTCTATATGCCGGTGCGCCCGGAGGCCTGGCTCCATGACCGCGCCCTCGGCCCCCGATGCGCGGGGGTCAGCGTGATGACCTGCGACGGCGGCAGCGCCCATGTCGTGCTCGAGGAGGTCCCACAGCGGCACACCACCGAGGTGCACGACCGACGACAACCGCTCGGGAACCGCGACCAGGCGCTCTTCGGCGTCTCGGGGGCCAACATCGAGACGTTGCACTCCGGTCTCGCCAGGTTGGGGCGCCTCGTGAACCACGGCAGTGAGAGCCCTGACATCGACGACATTGAGTCTCTGGCCCGTCGGTGGCACGCCACATCCCCGACGTCAAGCCATGCCGACACCCTCGGTATGGCATTGCACGCGACCAGCCGTGGCGACCTCCAACGGGCCCTCGACGCGGCCGACCGCAGCCTCCGTCTGGCGCCGGAGCGCACGGTGCGCGGTCAGAACGGGGTCTTCTTCTCGCCCAACCCGCTGCGTGGGCAAGGGGAGGTGGCCTTCGTCTTCCCGGGCTCCGGCGCCCACTACGTTGGCATGGGCGTCGGGGTCGCGACGCACTGGCCGGACATCGTCCGCAAGCTAGGTGAAGAGACGGCCCATCTGCGCGGCCAGCACTCGCCGGAACTCCTGACGCCACGGCGACACGAGTGGCGCGACGGCTGGCGGCGGGTGGCCGAGGACGCGCTCAGCCGGGATTTCTTGGCCATGCTGCAGGGTCAGGTTGCGCATGGCGTCGTGATGAGCGACCTCCTTCGGGCGTTGGGGCTTCAGCCCAGCGCCGCTATCGGCTACAGCCTCGGGGAGTCCACGGCGTTGTTTGCCATGAGGGCGTGGACCGACCGGGACGAGATGGACGAGCGCCTCCGCCGGTCGCCGTTGTTCGAGCACGAGTTGGTCGGTCGTTGCGATGCGGCGCGCGCGGCCTGGAACCTCCCCCGCGATGAATCGGTCGACTGGCGGAGCGTCGTCATCAACCGCCCGGCCGAGGTGGTCCGGGAGGCCATTGCGGGGATAGACCGAGCCTACCTCCAGATCGTCAATACACACGACGAGTGCGTCATCGGCGGACAGGCCAGCGCGATTGAAGCCGTCATCTCCGCCTTGCGGTGCGAAGCGGTCGACTTGGCCGGTGCATCAACCGTCCATTGCGCGGTCGCTGCGTCTGTGTCGGAGGCGTATCGACAACTGCACCGACTGCCCACGACGCCGATTCCGGGGATTCGGTTCTACAGCGCCGCTCGCACGAGCAGCTATCCCGTCGACGAGGCGTCTGCGGCCGAGGCGATTGTGGCGCAGGCGGTCACCACGGTCGACTTCGCGGCGACGATCGAGCGCGCCTATGCCGACGGGGTCCGCCTCTTCGTCGAGGCCGGTCCGCAGGGCTCCTGCTCCCGCATGATCGGCAAGATTCTCGACGGCCGGCCACACCTCGCCCAATCCGCCTGTCTGAGGGACGAAGAGGACGTGACCACGGTCCTTCGCCTCATGGGTGCACTCTACGCGAATCGGGCGATCACCGATTTTGGTGCCCTGTACACGGTCCCGACGCCCCCGTCAGACGTCCTGGCGGCGTCGGCAAGACGCGCGGCCGCGCCGGTCGCCGCGCAGATACGGGTCCCGACCGGGGTGCGGGCGCCGCAGCCGCGGCTGCCTGCTCGCCAGGCGGACAGACCGGCCGTCGGGGACTTGCCTCAGGTGCTCTCGCACACCGACGTTGACGCCCCGGCGGCCTTCGGAGTCGATTCCGGCGGGACGGCGGTCGCAGGCCAGAACTTGGCCGACGTCGTGGCACAGACCGCGGCGGCAGGCGCAGCGGCACACAACGCCTTCCTGCGCTACTCGCAAACCGCGATGCGCGGTCTGGGCGAGGCACTGGCGCTCGAAGCACGCCTCCTTGGGGTCCTGGGAGGACCGCCCGTCTCAGCCGCCCGCGTCGGGGCCGTGCCAGAGCCCGCCGTCGTGGCCTACGACCGCGACCAGTGTTTGGAGTTCGCGATCGGGTCAGCCGAGGCGGTGCTGGGGCCCGCGTTCGCGGACCTCGATCGTTTTCCGGTCCGGGTGCGTCTGCCAGACGAGCCGCTCATGCTGGTCGACCGCATCCTCCGTGTCGATGGCGTCAAGGGCTCGATGGGCGGTGGGCGGGTGATCACGGAACACGACGTGCATCGGGATGCGTGGTACCTCGACGGCGGGCGCACGCCGGTCTGCATCACGGTCGAGGCGGGGCAGGCCGATCTGTTTCTGTGCTCGTATCTGGGCATCGACCTCGAGGTCCGCGGCACGCGGTCGTACCGATTGCTGGACGCCACCGTCACGTTCCATCGCGGACTCCCGCAACCGGGCGACCGGATGCGCTACGACATCTACATCGATCGCTTTGTCCGTCAGGGCGACACCTATCTGTTTTTCTTCCGGTTCGAAGGCACGCTCAACGGTGAGACGGTGCTGACCATGGAGCACGGCTGCGCCGGGTTCTTCACCGAGCAGGAGACGGCGGCGTCAGGCGGCATCCTCCTGTCTGCGAACGATCAGACCATGACGGCTGGGCAGCGGCCTGACGACTGGCAGGACATCGTGCCCATGGCGACGGAGTCCTTCGACGCACCCCAACTCGAGGCCTTACGCCAGGGCGACCTCGCGAGCTGTTTCGGTCCGCAGTTTCTGGGACTGGACCTGGACCCCGCGCTGCGTTTGCCCACGGGGCGCATGCGGCTCATCGACCGCGTCGTGCATCTCGACCCGGCCGGCGGACGGTACGGCCTGGGCCTCATCCAAGCCGAAGCGGACATCCGCCCCGACGCGTGGTTCCTGACCTGCCACTTCGTCGATGACATGGTCATGCCGGGCACCCTGATGTACGAGTGCTGCCTGCACACGCTGCGGGTCTTCCTCATGCGCATGGGGTGGGTGACCAACGAGCGCGGCGTGTCGTGGGAACCGGTGCCGGGTGCGGCGAGTGCGCTGCGGTGTCGTGGCCCAGTCACGCAAGCCACCCAGCGCGTCAGGTACGAGGTGCACATCAAGGAGGTCGGGTATCGCCCCGACCCGTATGCGTTGGCGGACGCGCTGATCTACGCGGACGGACACCGGATCGTCCAGTTCACCAACATGTCGCTGCAGCTGACGGGCGCCACCCGTGAGCAGGTCGAGACAGCGTGGAGGCGGGCCCGCGCCGCCGGCCCGTCACGCCACTCGGCCAGCGACCTGGTCGTGTCGGCGATAGGCGACGAGCCGATCCCGCTGACGCCGCGCCACGCCATCTACGACAACGACCGCATTCTGGCCTTCGCGGTCGGTAAGCCGTCCGACGCATTCGGCGAGCCCTATTGCGTTTTTGACGCCGACCGGCGGATCGCGCGGCTTCCCGGTCCGCCTTTCCAATTCCTCGACCGCATCACCGCCACGCACGCCGATGCCTGGACACTTACGCCGGGCGGATGGATCGAGGCCCAGTACGACATCCCGCCAGACGCCTGGTACTTCCGCGCGAATCGGCAGCCGGCCATGCCGTTCGCCATCCTGCTCGAGGTCGCGCTACAACCGTGTGGCTGGCTGGCGGCCTATCTGGGGTCCGCGTTGCGCAGCCGCGAAGACCTCTCGTTCCGCAATCTCGGTGGGACCGCCACCCTGCACGAGGAAGTCTTCGGCCACAGCGGCACGTTGACCGTCCGCGTGCGGATCACCAGGATCTCCGAAGCGGGCGGGATGATCGTGCAGTCGTTCGACTTTCAGGCGTGGCGCTCCGGTCGACTGGTCTACAGCGGCGACACCCAGTTCGGCTTTTTCTCGGCCGCGGCGCTCGCCCAGCAGATCGGTATCCGTGACGCCTCGGGCCGACTCTATCGGCCGGGCCCCGACGAGATCCGGCGGGCGCGACCGATCGCACTCCAGACGCTGGCGCCAGTGACACCGACCGACGCGAACACCGCACCGGCCGATGGCACCGCCGCGTTACCGGCGCGCGCCCTGTTGATGATTGACGCGGTAGAGCTGTTCGTCCCAGACGGCGGTCCGGCCGGCCTGGGGTTCATCCGCGGCGTCAAGGCGGTCGATCCGGACGAGTGGTTCTTCGCGGCCCATTTCTACCAGGACCCCGTCTGTCCGGGATCGCTTGGCTTGGAGTCGTGTCT
>SXOW01000040.1 GCA_005778315.1 Acidobacteriota bacterium | reverse complement strand
CACGAAGGGATGTCTCCTGTGCGCGTGGCAGACCACTGACGCCGCTCGACCGCCAGGTCGGGCGGTCGGCGTGCGGCGCCGGCTACGTTCGTGGGACGAACCCCTGAATCAGGACGCTGCCGCCAGACACGCTTCGGCCAACGTTCGCCCCCCTCTAGAAAGAAACTGTTGGGATCAGCGGGTCGGGCGCGTCGCGGGTCGTCGCGACGTTGCCAGCCGGAATGACCGTTTCGGTGCCGGGCAGTCCGATGCAGCGATTGTCATGGAACGCCGAGCGAACCGCGCTCTTGACGACGGTGGTCCGCGACCGGGACACGGACCTCTGGATCCTTGAAGGATTCAGGGCGCCGTCGGCGGTGGTTCGGCCGCTGACTGGCGGTGACGTGAAGTACATCCGGCCCTCGATGCCGTAGATCTGCGCGATGTTCGGCCGCGCCGGGCGGGACGCGTAGTGATAACATTTCCACATGAAACCTATACAGGTCATGTTCGACGAAGCGTTGCTGCAGCGCCTCGACGCGGACGAGGAAGTGCGTCAGACAGGACGGTCGGCGGTGTTACGCCGCGCGGCGGCCGAGTACCTCCGGCGGCGGAGGATCAAGCGAACCGCCGAAGCGTACCAACGGGCCTACGGCGCCGCGCGGACAGCCCTTGATCGCGAATTGACCGGCTGGGCGGACGAGGGCGCATGGCCCGAGAAATAACGCGCGGAGACATCTGGAACTACACCTTCAAACCGCCGGACAAGCGGCGGCCGGTGCTGGTGATCAGCCGTCAGGACGTCATCGGGTTGCTGCACACGGTGATGGTCGCGCCGATTACATCAACGATTTACGGCGCACCGAGCGAGGTGCGCGTCGGATCTGACGAAGGTCTGCAGCATGACTCGGCCATCAACCTCGATCACGTGCAGACCGTGGAGCAATCGCGACTCACCGGACGCGTCGGCCATCTGCGCCCGCCGAAGCTCCGAGAGGTGTGCCGCGCGCTGTCGATCGCGACCGGCTGCGCGGACTGACGGTCCGCAGTGAGTTCCCAGTTGGGCGCCCGTGGCGTGAATCTCCCACGCGCGTCGGCCGAGGTCCTGACCGCGCTCAACCATCCGAACATCGCCGCGATCTACGGCCTGGAGGAGGGCGGCGGCACCAAGGCCGACGCGATGAATTCGCCGACCCTGACGGCCCGTGCGACGCAAATGGGCATGATCATCGGCACGGCCGGCCGTCTGCCAGTGCCTGCGGCGCCACGGCGTTCGCCACCACGAGTCGCGGTGAGCCACCGAGCGCGGGCACGCTGAACGTATCGATGGACTGTCCGTTTCGGCGGGAGAACAGGATGCTGGCCGCATCGGCCGACCACGCCACGAATTCCACGAACCCTGCATCGCGTTCGTGCGTGAGGACGGTCCAGTTGCCGCGTTCCGGGTGCAAGACGGCGACCTGCGACAGCCCGTCGACGACGGCCTGGAACGCCAGCATGCGTCCATCCGCGGAGAGAGTCGTGGCGCGTAGGCGAGCGCGTTGACGGGGGGCGCAGGGGCGCCAATCTGCCTGTCGCGGCGCCGGTCGACGGCTTGGCTCGGCGATCGGGGGGGCTCTACTGTAGAGCAGTTCTAGGCCGGCGTCGCGGCGGCCAGACGGAGACCACGGGTGCAGCGGTGGTCGCCGCGACGGTGAGCTAACGCGGTATTGGACTGAACCGCTGGCCCGCTGGTCGGCTATGGGCAGTGGATCGTGGAGAGAGACCGAGCCGGTGGGCCGGTGTGTTCCGGAAGGAGCCGGACCGGCGCGCTGTGGGTAGGCCGTCAGCATCACGCCGGCCGCGAGATCGCGGTCTGGAGCCGTGCGGGAACGACACGACCCTCGGATGAGGCGTACGGGGACCGAGCCGAGCGTGGCGCTCGGTGCGGGAGGCGGCGATCAGCGCTGGGCGTGTACCGTTCATGACGAGTCGAGGGGCGCCGGGGCGCTGGCGAAGGCCTCGATGACCCGCAGCTGCCCGTCGTGACAGGCGGGACAGGCGCGGAGGGAGACGCCGGTGAGCGTCTCATACTGGTCGCGGTAGTCGGGTGCCGGCGTGGGCTCGTCTGGGCTGGGCGGCGTCGCGGTCATGCGCCGCTCGGTGGGTTCCGGTCCGGAGTGACCCTCGAATCGAGGGTATCGTAGCGACCACCCTATGCTGACCGTCTTTCGGCGTCCTCACCATCGCGACGTTTCTGCTCCTGGTCCTGTTCAGGACGACGTCCGTCCTGATCGCCCTGATCCTCGTCCCGCTCGTCCTCGGCATGCTGGCCGGCTTGGGCGCTGAGGTCGGCACGCACGCGCTGGCGGCATCGAGGGGGTCGCGGGGACGGCGACGATGCTGGGTTTCGCCGTGCTCTACTTCGGGCTCATGAACGACGTGGGGTTGTTCAGGCCGTTGATACGCGCGGTCGTACGTGCAGCGGCAGCGACCCCCGTCGTGTCGTGGTCGGCACGGCGGTGGCCACCGCCACGACCCGGCAGAAGGCCGGCAGCGCCGGCCTTGCATCCGCGCGGCCGGGGATCCTGTGGTCATGGATGGCGCTCCACGATGCCGCCGGCGCGGGGCTGATGACGCCCGAGACGCTGTCGATGCTGGGCGCGGCGGTCACCTCCGGCTGCGATGCCCTCGACGGGGTCGTCGACGGGGTGATCGACGATCCGCGCCGTTGCCGGTTCGACCCGGCCGCGCTGAGATGCCACGGCGCTGACGGGGCGGGGTGCCTTACCGACGCGCAGGTGGAGGCCGTGCGGAAGGTGTATGCCGGACCGGACAATCCGCGGACCGGCGAGCGGGTGTTCGCCGGCTGGTCGCGGGGGAGCGAGGCGATCGGCGACGGAGGGGACGGCTGGGCCGGGTATCTCCTTCGACCGAGCGAACCCATGCGTCTCGGCTACTGGGCCAACTGGGTCTTCGGTCCCCACACGTTCGATGCGCTCAGCGCGCTGGAACAGTGGGTCGAAGCAGGTGTGGCGCCGGACCGGATCGTCGCCTCGAAGATGGTCGACGGGGTGGCGGCGCGCACCCGGCCACTCTGTCCCTATCCGCAGGTCGCGCGGTACACGGGTGAAGGCAGCACCGACAAGGCGGAGAACTTCCGCTGTGTGGTACCTGCCGGGTAGGTGGTCCGCAGTCGCGCAATGCGTACGTCCCGATGGGGGACGCGCCGGGAGCCGAACATGTCCAGCATGACAACCGTGACCCGCACGACACGCCTGGCGATCCTGACCGCCGTGTTGGCGTCGGGGCCCGCCGTCGAGGCCAGCATCGTCCGGATCGTCATCGACACGGTCGAATCGCCGACCGATGACGGTCGGGTGTTCGGGGACATGGGCCCGTACGAGCGGCTGATCGGTCGCGCCTTCGGCGAGCTCGACCCGGATGATCCGCGCAACGCCCTGATCCAGGATCTCGACCTGGCGCCGCGCAACGAACGGGGCCGTGTCGACTATGTCGTCGACTTCGTGCTGCGGAAACCGGTTGACCTGGCGCACAGTTCCGGCATCCTGCGGTACGACGCACCAAATCGGGGCAACGCGTTCGCCGTCGATCCGTATTTCCAACATCGCGGTCACATCCTGCTGGCGGCCGGCTGGCAAGGTGACGTGCCGGAGGGGACGAGCGGCCTCAGGGTCGAGGTGCCTGTCGCGAGCCATCCGGACGGGTCGGCGGTGACCGGGATCGTCCGGGCGGAGCTGATCACCCGGCGGGCCACCCAGACGCTCCCGCTTAGTGGCGGCGCATTCAGCGGCGGCCATGTCCCGTATGCGGCAGCCTCACTCGATCAGCCGACCGCCACGCTGACCGCGCGCCGACGCGCCTCAGACCCGGCCGAACTGGTACCGCGCGCGCGGTGGCGCTTCGCCGATTGCGGCGACGCCTCGTTCCCCGGCCGTCCGCTCCCGACCCACGTCTGCCTGGACGGCGGGTTCGACCCGGCGCTCATTTACGAGTTGACCTACACGGCCAGGGACCCGCTGGTGCTCGGCATCGGTTTCGCCGCGACGCGCGACCTCGTGTCGTTCTTCCGTCATGACGCGGTGGACGGCGCCGGCACCCAGAACCCGATCGGCGGCGTGGTCCGTCACACCATCGGCGCCGGGACCTCCCAGTCGGGCAACTTCGTCAAGACGCTGATCCACCTCGGGTTCAACGAGGACGAATCCGGCCGTCCGGTGTTCGACGGGCTGGTGCCGCTGATTGCGGCCCGGCACACCGCGCTCAACGTGCGGTTCGGTCAACCGGGACGTGGTGGGGGGCAGCGGGAGGACCATGTCTATCCGGGACATGCGGCGCCGTCGACCTGGGCGCCCAGCTACGATGCGGTGGCCGATCGGACCGGTGGCATGCTGGTCCGTTGCCGGGCCAGCCTGACCTGCCCGAAGGTGGTCCAGCCGCTGAGCACCGCTGAATACTGGCACCTGCAGGCGTCGCCGACACACACCGACGCGAAGGGGCTGGAAGACATCGTCCTGCCGCCCGAGGTGCGGGTGTATCTCTTTGCGAGCACGCAGCACTCCCCGCGCGGCGGCGCCGGCGGCTGCGTGTATCCGCTGAACCCCGCTCCGTACGCCGACACGCTGCGGGCGCTCACGGTGGCGCTCGAAGCCTGGGTGGTCGAGGGCGTCGAGCCGCCCGACAGCCGCGTGCCGCGTGTCCACGACGGCACGCTCGTGGCTCCGAGCCGCCTCGCCTGGCCGGCCATTCCCGGCGTCACCTACACCGGGTTGGTGAACCCGATGCCGCTCCTCGACTTCGGCCCCGGCTACCGGCATGCTGACGAGTCCGGTATCGTGCGCGAGCCGCCGGTGCGACCGGGTCGGGACTACGGCGTCCTCGTGCCACAAGTGGACCAGGACGGCAACGACCTGGCCGGCATCCGGTCGACCGCCATTCAGGCGCCGGTGGGCACCTACACCGGCTGGAACTATCTCGACAGCGGCGATGCCTGCATCCTGAGCGGGGCGTTTTTCCCCTTCGCGACGACACGCGCCGAGCGTGAGCGGGCCGGCGATCCACGGTCCTCGCTCGAGGAGCGCTACGGCGACCAGGCGGGCTATGTGGCCGCCGTGCGGGCCGCCTCAGCGGCGCTGGTGGCCGAGCGGCTGCTCCTGCCCGAAGACGCCGACCGGCTCGTGGCCGAGGCAGAGGTGGCGCCGTTGTTTCCCTGACGCGCCGGTGCGCCGTCGCACACCCGTCTGGCGGCCCACGCCACCGGTCACGTGAGCTTGAGGAGGCGTACCGCGTTGCCCCAGTAGAGGCGCTCGCGTTTCGGCGGTCGTGATCGGCAGGTCGTCGATGACTCTGATGGTCTCGCGGATGTACATCGGGCCCCGTTCGGGAATGAACGGGGCGTCGGACGCGAACAACACCTGATCGACGCCGAAGAAACCCGAGCCCGCAGCGTGTGGCCCCCTCGGATCCAAAGAGCGCCGTGTCGGCGTAGAACATCCGAAAGTCGTCGAGTGGACGTCGGCGGAGCGTCGGCAGCGTCTTGGCATAGTCCGCGTCCGACGTGCGCACACCGAGCTGGTCGCACCCGGGGCCGAGACGTCCCTCGAAGTACGGCGCCATCGCCCCCATGTGATGCGTGATGATCTTGATCGCCGGGAACCGATCGAAGAGCGAACAACGGGAGAAACCGTGGCGCGACAATTGGTGTCCCGCCGACGTTGGTGAAGATCTGCACCCCACTTGCCCCGAGATCGCCAATGGCGCGCTCGGTCCCGCGCATCGCGGCGTCGACGTCGTTCAGCGGGAGCGACGCCACGAACCCGGGAAACCGATCACGATGCCGCGCGACGAGGTCGGCCATCCCGTCGTTGGCCCGTCGGGCGAGATCGGCCGCGTCGGTGGGGCTGGCGTAGGCCTCCAGCGGAGGCGTGGCGAGGGAGCGAATCTGTTGATAGCCCTCGAAGGTGTCCATGACGCGGAACCGCACGTCGAGATCGACGAGCATCGGGACGCCACGCACCCGTTTGCCCGTGTCCTTGTAGTCGGGCGCCAGGGACCGCTGGTTACGGACCCCCGCGGCCCTATCTCCACACCCGGCGCACCGTGCTCATGACCAGCTCGAGCTTCGCCCACTAGTCTTCCTCGGTCAGCAGGTTGCCCTCTGCCGTGGACGCAAAGCCGCATTGAGTGCTCAGTGCAAGTCGCGCGAGCGGCACGTAGCGGGACGCCCGGTCGACCCGCCTGGCGAGGTCGTCCGGGTCTTCGAGCTGCGGGCGCTTGCTGCTCACCAGCCCGAGCACCACCGTCTTGTCCGGGGGCACGAAGCTCAGCGGCTCGAACGTGCCTGACCGCGCGTCGTCGTACTCCAGCAGAAACCGGTCGACCGCGAGCTCCCCGAACACCGTGCCGGCGATCGCGTCGTAGCCGCCCTCCGCGTACCGTTGACTGCGGTTGTTGCCCCGACAGAGGTGGATGGCGAGGGTCACGCCGTCGCGGCGGGCCGCCTCGATGCAGGCGTTGTCGGCGCGCACCGCTTCCTCCAGCGCCGTCTCCGGGTCCACGTCGAGCGTCGCCCGCACCCACTCGCGCCACTTGGGGTCGACGTAGTAGCTGCAGCGGGGGGCGTCAAGCTGGAGATACGACACGCCCTCGGTGGCGAGTCGCCGCAGCTCCTCCTTCAGGATGGCCACGACGTCCCAGAGGAGCGCCCTGTGGGTGGGGTACACCCGGTCGGTCACGCCCCGCTTGAACGCAATGGCGGGAAGTGATTGGCGCTCGGCAGCGTCATCTTGATGGCGGTTCCGGCGTGGGCACGCAGAAACGGCAGCTCGTGTCCGGTCAGGCGGCGGACCGGCCGGAGTGTGTCGGTCACGATCCTATTTCGCGTGAACGAACCCTCGGGGATAGGAGCCTGGATCCTGTGGACCCCGGATGGTCGCGGGGTG
>SXOW01000362.1 GCA_005778315.1 Acidobacteriota bacterium | reverse complement strand
TGATGACATAACCAATGTTCGCAAACAATTCGGGGCGATGCCGGACAAGCCACCCGGCGCCAAAGAAGCCCCCGGCTTCCTCATCCGCGGTCGCCATGAAGACCACGTCACGGTTGAGTGGCGCGCCGGACCGATGTAGCGCGAGAAAGGCGGCCAGGTGGGCAATGCCAGAAGACTTGGTGTCGAGCGCGCCGCGGCCATAGATCAGGCCGTCTCGTATCTCGCCGGACAAGGGATCGGTGATCCAGTAGTTCGGGTCTGCCGGTACGACATCGATGTGATGGAGCAGCAGAAGACCCGGTTCATCCCCGCCTTCGAGGCGGGCCCAGATGTTGCCGCGTCCCGGTGCCGATTCGACCATCTCATAAGGAATGCCGGCGTCGTCGAGGATCGCAGCGAGGAACCGCGCTCCGGCTATTTCGTTCCCCGGCGGATTGATCGTGTCCACGCGAAGGTAGGTTTGGAGCCACGCGACCGCCTGTGCACCAAGCTCCCCATTCCTGGTTTGGGCGCTGGCGGCGGGCGCCGAGAGCAACCATGCCGCCATGATCGTGCCTAGTGTGCGCATCCTGTTTCCTCCGGAATGCATCGACAACTCGTGTTGGGCGCTTGCCACGTGCGGCCCGCCGGGAGGCAGAACGGCAAGGCGCAGATTCGGAGCACGCCGGGGCGACAGCTGTTGCCTCCAATGTGTCTGACGGCGGCTCACGATCTCAGCCGTCCTATTGTAGTGGCGACGTCTGCGCATCGCCGATCGGGTGGGTCAGCTGCGGGTCAGCCCGAGGGTGCGGCCGGATGCGTGCCTTGACCGTCCGCGGGACCCATAGTACGTTTACGCGGCTGCCACCTGGGGGTCTGTTTTCTCGGTCGGTGGTCGCCCACCGGTTATCTCACCACGCGCCGACCAAACCTGTTGCCGGCCGTTCAGAGGCGGCAGACTTCACCGTACATGACCGACGCGCCAGACACGCTGCTCAAGACCCCACTCCACGCGCGCCACGTCGCCATGGGGGCCAAGATGGTGCCCTTTGGGGGATGGGACATGCCCGTGCAGTATTCGGGCATCACAGAAGAGCATCTCGCCGTGCGTACGGCCGCGGGCCTGTTCGATGTGAGTCACATGGGCGAGATCGAGGTCGCGGGGCGTGATGCGCTCGCCGCGGTGCAAAAAATCTCGTCAAACGACGCATCGCGTCTCGAGATCGGCCAGGCGCACTATTCGGCACTCACGACGGAGAAGGGCACGTTCGTCGACGACCTCCTGGTCTATCGGCTGCGGGAGGACCACTTCATGCTGGTGGTCAACGCCTCGTCGATCGCCAAGGACTTCGCGCATATCACCGCCGCCATTCACGGCGTCGGCGATGCGTTCGCCGTGAACACGTCGTCCCGCTACGCGTTGGTCGCGGTGCAGGGACCACGCGCGCTGGACATCCTCCAGTCGCTGACGGAGGTCGACCTCGCTGCTATCGGGTACTACCGATTCGAGACGGGCGAAGTCGCGAGTCAGCGGTCGACGATCTCCCGCACGGGGTACACCGGCGAGGATGGATTTGAGATTTTTGTGCCCCCGGCGAGCGCCGATCGGCTGTGGCAAGCCCTGTTGGTCTCCGGAGCGGAGGCTGGGCTGAAGCCGGCCGGACTCGGTGCGCGCGACACGCTGCGTTTGGAGGCCGCCATGCGCCTGAGCGGCCAGGACATCGACGAGACGACGACAGTCCTGGAGGCGGGTCTGGGCTGGGTGGTGGGCTGGGACAAGCCGGCGTTCGTCGGCCGAGAGGCGTTGCATGCCCAGAAGTCCGCCGGCGTCACGCGTAAGTTGGTCGGGTTCGAGATGGTGGAGCGCGGCATCGCGAGGCACGGGTATCCTGTGTTCGTCGCCGGCGAGCAGGTCGGGACCGTGACCAGTGGGACGCGGACGCCATTTCTCGAGAAGGCGATCGGCATGGCGTATCTCCCTGTTGCGGCGTGTGCCCCGGGCACCGCCTGCGCGATCGAGATCCGTGGACGACAGACGGGCGCCCGTGTCGTGCCGTTGCCGTTCTATAAAAGAGGGTAAGAAGGCCATGTATCCGAACGACAGGCAGTACACCGCCGACCACGAGTGGATCGCCATTTCTGGGACGACCGCGCGTATCGGCATTACGGACTACGCGCAGGACCAACTCGGTGACGTCGTGTTTGTTGACCTGCCCGACGTTGGGCAGGTGTACGAGGCCGGGGCCCAGTTCGGCTCGATCGAATCGGTGAAGGCCGTCTCCGATCTGTTTTGCCCCATGGCTGGCCGCGTCGTCGAGGTGAACGCGGCGCTGACGGACCGACCCGAGACAGTCAACGAGGGTGCGCATGAGGCGTGGATGCTGGTCATCGAGTTGACTGACCCGTCCGCGACATCCCACCTGCTGGACGCCGCGGCGTATACCGCGCTGGTGTCGTAGTGCGCGCGGTGGCTGCTCAGTTCAGCGACCGGCATATCGGTCCCGGGTCTGGCGAGATCGAAGCCATGGTGGCCGCCGTCGGAGCGGAGTCTCTTGACGCGCTGATCGACGAGGCGGTGCCGCGGCAGATTCGTCTCGCGGCGCCGTTGGACGTGCCGGGGCCCGAGACCGAGGCGGAGTTTCTCGCTCGGATGGAGGCGGTCGCGGCCCGCAATCGGCCCGGTCGGCCATTCATCGGGCTCGGCTACTACGGCTGTTTCACCCCCAGCGTCATCCTCCGGAACGTGTTCGAAAACCCCGGCTGGTATACGCCCTATACCCCCTATCAGGCGGAAGTGGCGCAGGGTCGGCTGGAAGCGTTGCTCAACTTCCAGACGGTGGTGGTTGACCTCACCGGCCTGCCGGTGGCCAACGCCTCGCTGTTGGACGAAGCGACCGCAGCCGCCG
>SXOW01000361.1 GCA_005778315.1 Acidobacteriota bacterium | reverse complement strand
GCGCCTTCGCCACCTTGGCGAGACGCTGGGCGTACTCCAGTCCAGCCGCCGGGTCGTGAATGGAGCATGGGCCGACCACGACCAGGAGCCGATCGTCCCGCTCGTGCAACACATCGGCGCAGGCCTCGCGGCCTTGGGTCACGGTGGTCGAGATCGCTTCCGTGATCGGCAGTTCCTCCATCAAGATGGCAGGCGGCAACAATGGCCGCAGGCCCTCGATGCGTAGATCGTCTGTAGGGTGAAGCATCGGCTCGTCCTTCGAACGCCGTTCGCTACTCGGGCATCAGCGCGAACGTCCACACCGACCCGCCGGTCGGCACCTTTCCGGCCGCATAGCGGTTGGCGAGCAGCCCACCCAGGCCCGACGTCACGCTGACATACTGTCGGCCTTTGTGGGTGTAGGTGATGGGAGTCGAGTTGACGCTGGAGCCTGTCTTGAACTCCCAGAGCGTCTCGCCGGTGTCCTGGTCGAGGGCAATGAACTCGCCCGTCGCCTTCCCGGAGAACGCGAGCCCGCCGGCGGTGGCGAGCATGCCGGCCGAACTGGGATAGTCGGTGAGCGGCACTTCCCAGTGCTTCTCGCCCGTCAACGGATCAATGGCCAGGAAGTGGCCGAGCACAGCGCCAGGCGCGAACGTGGGGAACCGGCCGTTGATGCCGGTGGAGTCCGCCCCGAGCACCTGTTCCTTGGGCGGCGCAATCTGCTGGATGCGCGGAATGTTCCAGGTGGTGGTGTAGATGAGGCCGGTGTTCGGGTTGAACGCGGTGGGCACGGCGTTCGAACCGCGTGACGGAAAGATGGACACTTCTTCGCCGGCAAGAAAACTCTCGTAGAGGTCGGTCAACACTGGCCGGCCCGTGACCAGATCGATGTGGGTGGCCCAGTTCACCTGCACGTAGGGCGGGGCGGCGATCAAGCTGCAGTCGGTACGGTCAATGACATACAGGAAACCGTTCTTGTTGGCCTGAATCATCACCTTGCGCAATTGCCCATCGACCTCGATGTCGGCCAGGACATGCTCGTCGGTGCCGTCCACGTCATACACGTCGTTCGGCGTGTACTGGTAGTAGCAGGCAATCTCGCCAGTCTTCGGTCGGATCGCGATCACGCTCGACGTGTAGAGACTGTCCAGCTCGCCGCGGGGCCTGGGATCGTAGGGTTCGGCGTTGCCGGTCCCCCAGTACACGAGGTCCAACTCCGGGTCATACGAACCAGACCGCCACGTCGGGCCGCCGCCATACTTCCAGCCCTCACCGTCCACCGGCCAGGTCTCTGAGCCAGGTTCGCCTGGCGCGGGAATGGTGTACCGCCGCCAGAGCTTGGTGCCCGTGTCCGGATCCCACCCGTCAAGGAAGCCCCGGGTGGTCGACTCGCCGCCGGCCATCCCGGAAATCAGGACGCCATTGGCGACAATCGGGGCCCCGGTCGAGTAGTAGCCTTCACTGCGCTCAGCAAACTTCTGGTTCCAGAGCTCCTCACCCGTCTTCATGTCGAGCGCAAGCAGGTGGTTGTCGTAGGTCACGCGAAACAGCTTGCCTTCGTAGATGGTGGGCGCGCCTCGGTTGTAGCCGGTGCGCCGCGTCTCTGGCTCCGTGGTCACCGGCGTCCGCCAGATCTGGTAGCCGGTTTCCAGATCAATGGCGAAGGTCCAGCTGCCGTTGATCGCATACATCACGCCGTCGTACACGGCCGGCGCGGCCAATTCGCCCGCGTCGTTCATCAAGCTCGTGCTCCAGACGGGCACCAGCCGGTGGACGTTCGACCTGTTGATGTCGTCGAGCGGGCTGTAGCTCTTCCGGTCATACCCCATGCTGTGAATCAGCACGTCGTCTGGGGTCGCAGCGTCATTGACCAGGTCCTCGGTGGTCTGGGACATGGCCGTGGTCGCCGAGGCGCCAAGCACCACCGCCACCAGCCAAATCCTTCCGCGATTCGTCGTGTTCATCGTCGCTCCCTCTCTCGACTGCGGCACGTCCTTGCACGGGTCGCGGGGCCAGCTCCACCGCTGTCGAAGACAGCACACGGCTGCAGCGCGCCGGGCCACCCATGTTATCGACCAGCGAAGCGGTCGGTGGACAGCACGCGTTCGGCGATCCTCCACCCCTCGGCGGTCTTCTTCCAGGTATTTCTGTAGATGCCTGATGCGCTGATGAACGCGGCGGTGTCGTCAGCCGTTTGATGGGTGATCAGCGCCATGTTTTCGGTGACGGCGTGGTCCGGCGTCAGCTCCAGAAACACCAACGCCGAAAAGTGATGCCGAGTCTGGCGGTCGGCAAGTCGGCCCTGATGGGACGTTCTCGCGTAGTCGAGAATGGCGTCCTGGCCAATCACTCGGGCCCCAGGGATCGGTTCCCCGCCACGATGCTGATCCATGGCGCCGTCACCCGTAAAGAGCTTGGCAAACCCCTCCGAGTCCTTTGAGTCCCACCGATAGGAGTACTGGGCCAGCTGCTCCGCGATCTCCAACCGGTCCTGCAGTTCGCGGAGATCCTGGGCGGCCGAGTGCGACGATACCAGTGGGCCGAGCGCGCCAGCCAGCGCGGCGCACACGCCGAGTCGTCGGACGGTGGCCCAACGTCGTGACACGCCCATCCCCTACGGACCCACCACGCGTTGGATGTTCAAGCTGCCCGCCCCGCCGAGCACACCGGACACGACGTCCGAACACATCGTCG
>SXOW01000360.1 GCA_005778315.1 Acidobacteriota bacterium | reverse complement strand
TCGAGGTCATCGGCGACGAACGGACGCTCTTCCCAGACAATGCCGCGCTGCTCGAAGCCACGCGAGTGCTTGTCAAGGAGGGCTTCATCGTCCTGCCCTACACCAGCGACGACCCGGTGATCTGCCGGCAGCTCGAAGAGGCAGGCGCCGCCGCGGTCATGCCACTCGGGGCGCCTATCGGGTCCGGACTTGGCATTCAAAACCGCAACAATATTCAGATCATCAAGGAGTTCGCTGGAGTCCCGGTCATTGTAGACGCCGGCGTCGGGACCGCCTCGGACGCCGCGATTGCCATGGAGTTGGGTGTCGACGGCGTGCTCATGAACACCGCCATCGCGGCCGCCAACGACCCGGTGGCGATGGCAGAGGCGATGAAACTCGGCGTGGCGGCCGGCCGCCTGGCCTACCTGGCCGGTCGAATGACTCGCAAGCGCTATGCGACAGCGAGCAGCCCGCCTGACGGACTCGTCACCGGTTCCTGAGCGGGCCTGGGCGAGTCGGCTTCAGCCATGAGCGATATCGATCGCACACTCAGTGCCGCCGATCTCAGTCGACTCGCCCGCGAACGCGCGAGCGCGGACCGGCAATACAACGATGCGCTGACCGCCCTGGACCGGGCAATTCGGGCGTTGCCCGAGGTGCCGCAGCTGTCTCCTTCGCCGGATCTCAAGCAGCTGGACATTGCGCGCCGCCTGCTTGAGGAGGAGCACCAAGCGGCGGCGACCGGATCGGGTGTACGCGGTTGGGCTCGTCGTCTGGTCTGGTCGGTCGTCGCCCCGTCGTTCGCGCGTCACCACGCGATCAGCCGCGCGCTGGCCGAACAGATGGTGAGTGCGGCGGAATCGGAACGACGACGAGCGGACACCCTCGACACGACCCTCACGGTGCTGCGTGACGAGCTTGCGGCGCTGCGCACCTTTCAGTCCGCGCTCGTGATCTGGGCGCAGCAGATTACCCCGTACGTCGACACCAAGGATCGCGAAGTCACGGGCCTCATCCGACGCGTCAACGAAAATCCTGTCCGCCTGCTCGAACGCACGATTGGCTTGATACAACAGCGTCAGGTGGCCATGAAGCGCGAACTCGAACGGCTGATCGCAGAGACCGCGGTCGAGTCGACCCCCGGGGACCGCGGCCTGCCGGCCGCTTCCCCTGACCCCCAGAGCGGCACGCAACCGCGACCGGCCTCGACGGCCAGTTCCCTCGATGCGTACAAGTATGTTGGCTTCGAGCAGGCGTTCAGAGGCAGCGAAGCTGACATTGCCGCCCGGCTCGAGGCCTACTGAGACTGCTTCGCGGGCACCCAGGACGTGCTCGATATCGGGTGTGGACGAGGTGAGTTTCTCGGCATGCTCCGTGACCGTGGCGTGAGTGGGCGTGGCCTGGACGCCAACCGGGAGATGGTCGCCGTCTGCCGCACGCGGGGCCTCGATGTCACGGAGGGCGACGCCGTCGGCTATCTGCATTCGCTGCCGGACGCCTCACTGGGTGGCATCATCGCCACCCAAGTCGTCGAGCACTTCACGTCCGACTACCTGCTCCGGTTCTTGGAAGTCGCGTATCACAAACTGCGACCCGGCTCGACGATCATCCTCGAAACCTTGAATGTCGACTCCTGGTCAGCGTTTTTCGGGCCCTACCTGCGGGACATCACCCACGAACGACCGATTCCACCTGACACCCTGCGCTTCCTGGTCGAGGCCAGCGGTTTTCAACGTCTCGAGGTGCGTTACAGTTCGCCCGCCGCCGACGACGCCAAACTGAAACCGATGGTACTGCCGCCGGCGGCGACCGACGAGGTCACCAAGTTGGTCGACACGTTCAACCTCAACGTCGACAAAATCAATACGCTCCTTTTCACGTTTCTTGACTACGCGGTCATCGGACAGAAGCTGTAGCCTCACTCGAACGAGCGGAAGGGACGTCGGCGGGTTCCGGCCACACACGATTGCCCTCCCAAGCGTCCTCGCGACAGGATCCCAGCCGAACCAACACTGGACCAGCCGCGAGTGGCGGTAAAGGGCTATGAAGGGACGGCAGGACGAGGGGAGCGAGACAGGAGGGTCCGTAAGGCGAGCAGGATCAGGCGAGGCTGGGCGAGGCAGACGCGAAGTATGACCCGGGCGGGCTCATCGCGTGTCAGGGTGCTCAGCACACCCTTTGCGCCGGGGGTCAGCGCATCCAGCAAGAGGTTGTAGTCGTCCTCGCTGAAGCGTTCGAGCGGCCGGCGGAGACGGCGGTGCCAGTCGAGTTCACATTTCAGCTGGCGCAGCGCCGCGTTCGTCCGACCATGAAGGATGGTGTCCGCAACGCCCAGCGCACCGCGGAATCCTGTGACGATACCGCCAATGGTTGTCACCTTGACGTGCGCCGCGGCGTCACCGACCAGAAAGACATCTGCGCCGCCCATGCGCCGTTGGGGTGGCACCCACCGTGTGTAACGCGGGATACGCGCCGCCTGAAAGGTCAGCGGGTCCAAGTGCTGGCGTTCGAGGAACCGATCTAGACAGCGACGCGCACGAGGGCCATCCTCGCCGATGAGTCCCAGCGCTCCTTGCTCGTCAGACTCGGGGATCAGCCAATAGAAAAAGGGCGTCTCGTCCGGCTGAAACCAGACCCGTGTGGTGTCCGGTGCCAGATCCGGCGGCAATTTGACGATGGCCTGAATGAGCGGCACGGTCGTCAACGGGGGCCACCCAGCCGCGCGTGCGACCCGACTGAAGGTGCCGTCGGCGCCGACAACCGTCGTCGCCAGCCGTTGTTCAGTCGAGCCGTGACGTCCCACCTCCAACGTCACGCCCTCGCCGGTCGCCGTGAGCCCGCGTACGCGGCTCCCCATACAGAACTCAACCCCGGCCGACGCCGCCTGCTCGGCTAGCCCTGGCACCAAGACCGCCCGCTCGATGATGAGGTCGGGCTCCGACAACGCGACGGTGGCACGGCGCCCCGCCGTCAGCAACTCGAAGTGGTTGATGGTGTTGACGACCGCGCGGTCGCCAACCGCCCCCAGGAGGTCGCGCATCCGGCGGGTGACAATCAGGGTTCGCGGCTCGGGCGACCACGCGTTGGCACCTTCCAGCACGGTGACCGGTCGCCCGGCGCGCGCAAGTCGTTCGGCCGCAAACAGGCCGGTGGCAGAACCGCCCACGATGGTGACCGGTGCCGAACCGTGACGGGACGTCATACGTCTTCGGATACGACTCCTTGCCGTTCATAGGGCGCGCGCTCCAGCCAGACAATCCCGCACACACCGGCCACACCGACCCCGACGCCAACAAAGAGAGCGGCGCCCGGACCACCAAGCGCGACGGTCCACGCCAGCAATCCGCCCACGAGACCGAGCGCGTACATGACCGCCACGGCTTGGCGCTGGCTCAGGCCGAGCGCCACGAGACGATGCGCGGCGTGGTCCTTCCCCGGGGAGGAGAATGGCACCAAGCCCCGTCGCGCCCGCGACACGGTCACCAGCGTGGTGTCGAAAATGGGCACGGCGAGAATAAGGACTGGGATCATCCAACTGACGGTTGGAGCCAACTGCGGAAAACGCAACTTGATGCCCAGGGTTGCCGCCACGAGCCCGAGCAGCATCGCCCCGCCGTCACCAAGAAAAATACGGGCCGGCTTGGCATTGAACCGCAAGAATCCGAGCGAGGCCCCCAGAATAGCGGCCGCCAACGCCCCCACGAGCAGTTGGCCACCGACGGCCGCGAAGGACACGGTGAATGCCGCCACGATGGCGGCCACGCCGGTGCACAGGCCGTCCATGTGATCGAGAATGCTGAAAGCGGCAATGATGCCCACGAACCAGACGAACGACAAACCGAAATCGAGCCAGGCCCCTGGAAATCCGAAGATCGGCACCGCAGTGATCGGGTGAAATACCTCGCTATGCATGTCGGTGGCAATCAGGATCACGGCTGCGAACGGCATGGCCAGCATGAGCTTGATCTGGTGATGCAGGATGCCGCGATCGTCTAGCGTGCCCACGACCAACGCCACCGTCGCGGCCACGAAAATACCGAGCATCTGAGACCACTCTGCGTCCTGGACGAAGACGGCAATCGCGAACACCGTGGCCAGATACACCGCCAGCCCGCCCAGCAGCGGCATCGGCGTGCCGTGCACCTTGCGTGGCCCAGGCTGGTCAATGAGCCCGACCTTGAATGCGAGGTCACGGGCGGCCGGGGTCAACGTGGAGGAAGCGATGAACGCGGCCGAGAAGGCCAAGATGTCCGACAAAATGAGTCCTTCCATGGTTGGCGCGCGACTATCTTGAACTTCGCCCGATCGAAACCGGATCATACTGGACCGTCACCGAGCGGGTGGCCCCAAACGCTCTTCGGCGGCGGGCTTTCGCCGACAATCGCGCATCAACGCCCATCAGACCTCCTCACCCGCCGCAGCGCCCCACGCCACGCCTTTCGCGGTCAGCAGGTGGAGATACAAATCCTGCATGTCAGCCACAAGTCGGGTGGCCATGAAGCGTTTCTCGACATCGGCTCGGGCGGCGGCGCGGAGGCTTCGAGTTCCGTCCGCATCCATCAGCGTGTGACCAATGGCCGACGCCAACGCGACGGGGTCGTCCGGCGGGACCAGGAGACCGGTGTGCCCGTCCGCGATGAGGTCGGGAAGGCCACCCACTCGCGTGGCGACGACCGGGCACCCCGCCGCCATGGCTTCGATCGCAGACACGGGCGTGCCCTCGTTGCGCGATGACACCGCCAGGACGTCCAGGTCGGCGTAGATCGTGGCGAGGTCGTGCCGCCACCCGGTGAAGAAGACGCGGCCAACCAGATCCGATGCTTGCGCACGGGCTTCGAGATCGCCACGCAACGTGCCATCGCCCACAATCACGAACCGTGCGTCCGGCCGCTCGACCAAGACACGGGCCGCCGCGTCCAAGAACAGTGCGTGATTCTTGATGGGAAACAGACGCCCGACAAT
>SXOW01000359.1 GCA_005778315.1 Acidobacteriota bacterium | reverse complement strand
CCTCGATCGGCTCCAGGTCGCGTTCCCTCAATGCTTCGTCGATGGCGGGCGGGACCAGGTCGTGTGCGACATCATGCAGCAGGTCCTGCTGAAATCGTTGTCTGACGATCCCGACCGGCACTTTGCCCGGGCGGAACCCGGGCACCTTGGCGCGCCGCGCGTAACGTTTGGCTAGTCGGCCAAGTGCCTCATCGACACGCTCGACCGGAATCTCTACGTCGAGACGTTTGCGGGTCTCGCTCAGTTCGGTAATCTCCGCTTTCATGACGCCTGTCCTGTAACAATCATCTGCGACTTGGTTTTCCTGCTTTGGCCAACAGTCCCGCCGCGGCGAGCCAATCATGGTGCGAAAGGGGGGATTTGAACCCCCACAGCCGTGAGGCCACCGGATCCTAAGTCCGGCGCGTCTGCCAGTTCCGCCACTTTCGCGAGGATGCGCCGGCCGGTCCGGCCCGGACACGGCAGATAACCTCAGGCTACCATACCGGACGGCTGGCCCGCGGTGCTCACGGTCCGCCCTACGCCTCCCGCTTTCGAAGCAGCCGCAGCACCGAGCGATGCTCGGCGTGAACCGCCAACGCCGCGGCGTACTCCGGCTGCGTAAACCCGAGGTCCTTCGCGATCTGTCCTGCCTGTGACTCTTCCCTGGAGCTGATGGCCCCATCGGCCGCTGACACCGCGAAGACGCAATCGAGCAGTTCGAGGCGCTGCGCGTCGGTAGCCACGTCGCGGAACTCGCGCGTCACGAGAAAATTCTCGGTGCCGCCGAGCAGTCGAGTCTGGCTCTTCGCGATTTCGACCACCAGCAGCGCCTGGGCGCTGGAGAGGTGCCCGAGCTTCTGGACAATCTCCCGCATCGCGTCTGTTTCGTTCACGCAGATGGTCGAGTCGGCGTTGGCGACTCGGCTCAAGACATACGCGAACGCGGCAAGGAATCGCGCCCGCGCGGGTTCGAGCGCCTCGAGTTCGGACACGATGCGTCGGACCGAGTCCGTGTCACCTTCATGGCCTGACGACGGCGCCGCAAGGCCCTTCAGTATGTCGAGTATGCCCATGTCTCCGTCCTCCTCAGTTCTAGGTCCCGCCACGCGAATCCCGGCCTGCTCATCGGGGCCTGGGGTCCGTGTCATCGTTCAGCAGCGAGCGGACCAGGTCGGCTTCTCGCCGCGGGGTGTCGAGCAGTTGATGCACGTAGTCGTTCGCCGGCTCCCGCATCAAGGTGCCTGGGGTGCCGATCTGCACCAGTCGCCCGGCGTCCAGGACGGCGATGCGGTCGCCGAGGCGGAGCGCTTCCGCCATGTCGTGGGTGACAAAGACCCCCGTCATCCCGAGGTTGCGCCGAATCCGGATGAACGAGTCCTGCAGCCGCCCGCGGGTCAGCGGGTCCAGCGCCCCGAACGGCTCGTCGAGCAGCATGAGGCGCGGCCTGGCGGCGAGGGCGCGCGCGACCCCGATCCGCTGTTGTTGGCCTCCCGACAACTCAGTGGGCGCTCGATCCCGAATGGTCGTCGGGTCGAGTTCGACGAGCGTCAGCAGCTCGTCCACCCGCCGGCTGATGTCGTCGGCCCTCCAACCCAGGAGGGTCGGTGTGATCCCGATGTTTTCGCCCACGGTCATGTGCGGAAACAACCCGACCTGCTGGAACGCGTAGCCGACCCGGCGTCGTAGGTCGTAGGGTGTGAGCTGCGACACGTCTTCACCATCGATCCGCACGACACCGGCGGTGGGTTCGACCAGCCGATTGATCATCTTCAGTGTCGTGGTCTTGCCGCACCCCGAGCCGCCGAGCAGCACGAGCAGCTCTCCCTCCGCGACCTCAAGGGACAGGTCGTGGACCGCGACCTGGTCGCCAAACCGTTTGTGCAGGTTTTGCAGTTCGATCATGCCGTTGCCGGGCCGTACGGATGAGCTTACAGCTCCAGCAGCAACGGGTGTTCGAGCCGATCGGCGATCCAGCGCAAGAATCGCACACCGTCCGCGCCATCGATCAGGCGATGGTCGTATGACAGTGAGAGCGGCAGCAGGGGTCGGGCTTCGAAGCGATCGTTCAGGTAGACGGGTGAGAGCGCGGTGCGTGACAGTCCGAGGATCGCGACCTCCGGATAGTTGACGATGGGGGTAAACAAGGTGCCCCCCAGCCCGCCCAGATTCGTGATCGTAAACGTGCCCCCCTCCAGGTCCTGGGGGCCAACCTTCCTGCTACGCACTTTGGCGGCGAGCTTGGCGACCTCCTGCGAGAGCTCACCGAGACTCTTGGTGTCGGCGTCCTTGATGACGGGCACCAGGAGTCCCTGTTCCGAATCCACCGCCACTCCGATGTTGATGTAGCGCTTGTAGATGGTCTCGTGGCGCTCCGTGTCGACCGACGCATTGAACTTCGGGAACTCCTTGAGCGCGGCGGCGACCACCGCTACCGCGAACGCGGTGAGCGTCAGCGGCAGGTCTGGCGAGGTCTTCTTGACGGTCTTGCGGACCGCGTCGAACTCAGTGATGTCGGCCTGGTCGTGCTGAGTGACATGTGCCACCGTATGCCACGCCTGGCTCATGCGACGGGCCACGGTGCGACGCACGTTCGTCATCGGCTCCCGCTCGACCGGACCCCAGCGTGAAAAGTCCGGCAGCGGTGGCGCTAGGCCGGGTGCCGCGACCAACGCCGGCTGCGTCAGCGCGCGACGGGCATGGGCTTTGACGTCGGCAATGCTGACGCGCCCGCCGCGACTGGTGCCGGTGACTGTGTCGATGTCCACCCCAATCTCTCGAGCCAGTTTCCGCACGGAGGGGGTGGCCAGCGCCCGACGTCCAGGCTTCCCCGCCGTGGGTGCCGAGATGGGCTCCGGCGCAGGCGCGGCGTTGGCCGTTGGGGTCTCGGCCTGGCGAGAGTGCACAGTCGGCGGCGTGTTTGTCGGCCTGGCGGTCGAGTCCACGACCGGCGCCGGTGCCGCTGACGCTGGTGTGTCGCCCGCGTCGAGGGCCACCGCGTCGAGCGTCGCGATGGTGGCACCCACCGCGATCGTCCCCCCAGCGGCGACCGCCACCGACGTGACCGTCCCGGCGATCGTGGACGGCACCTCGACGGTTGCCTTGTCGGTCTCGATTTCGAGCAGCGGCTGGTCCGCGACAACGGTGTCGCCGACACTGACCAGGACGCGCACGACCTCCGCCTGCTCGATCCCTTCACCTAGCTCTGGAAGCTTGACCTCGATTGCCACGTTGTTCTCCGATTCCTGCCCTGGCGGCGTCGGTCCGGTCGGTGCCGGCGCGGGGCCGCGGTGACGTCGTTCAGTGCCGAGGGCTACGAGGTTGTCGGGTCGGCTTTCTCCGGGTCGATGCCGAGGTCGCTGATTGCCTGTGCCACAACGACCGGTGCGATCGCTCCCCGACGGGCCAGGGCGCCGAGCGTGGCCACGGCAATGAACCGTGCGTCCACCTCGAAGAAGTCACGGAGAGCCTCGCGCGTCTCGCTTCGACCGAACCCGTCTGTGCCCAGGGAGACCAGCGGTGTGTCGAGCCACTGGCTCAACGAATCCGGCAGCGCCTTGAGATAGTCGCTGGCCGCGACGACCGCACCGGGGGTCCGGCAGAGACATTGGGCTACATACGGGACTCGGGCCTCTTCCAGCGGGTGCAACATGTTCCACCGGTCACAGGCATGACCGTCGCGGTACAGCTGAGACCAGCTCGTGACGCTCCACACCTCGGCCGCCACGTCGTAACGCTCGAGCAGCGCTTGCGCTGCGAGGGCCTCGCGCAGGATCGCGCCGCTGCTGAGGAGCTGGGCTTGATGTGTCCGCGGCGCAGGGGCCGGGCTGACCTTGTGCAGGCCCTTGAGAATCCCGTCCCGGGCGCCCTCCGGCATCGCTGGCATCGCATACGATTCGTTTTCCACCGTGAGGTAGTAGAAGACGCTCTCGCCTTCGACATACATGCGCCGGATACCGTCCTCGATGATGACCGCCAGCTCATAGCCGAACGCCGGGTCGTAGGACAGGATGTTGGGTACCGGGTAGGCCAGCAAGTGGCTCTGCCCATCCTGATGCTGCAGGCCTTCGCCCGCCAGCGTCGTGCGGCCCGCCGTGCCCCCAATCAGGAACCCTCGACACCGTGAATCGGCGGCGGCCCAGATCAGGTCACCGACTCGCTGAAACCCGAACATCGAGTAGTAGATGTATATGGGAAGCATCGCAATACCGTGCGTGCTGTAGGAGGTGGCGGCGGCAATCCACGATGACATGGCGCCGGCTTCCGTGATGCCTTCCTCCAGAAGCTGACCATCGCT
>SXOW01000358.1 GCA_005778315.1 Acidobacteriota bacterium | reverse complement strand
CTGCTCGCCGCCCTGCCGACGACGGAGAACGGCAAGGTCCAGAAGTTCCGCATGCGGGAGATTGCGGCGGCTGACTTGAAAAGTGCCGAGGAAGGTCCGTGAAACGGCCTTTGCTGGCCCTGGGATTCGGCCTGTTGGCCGTTCTGGCGATCGATCAGGGTGTCGACCTGTTCCTCCCGGCTGAACCCGCGGTCGAGGGGCGCCCCCGGTATCTTCGGACGGTGCAGTACCATCCGATCCTCGGGTGGTCGGGCTACCCCAATCTCGTCGACACGAACGACGGAATCCGTATTCAGACCAACTCACGCGGGTTCCGGGACAGAGAACCTATCGAGGAGCCAGACCTTGACCAGCTCCGGGTGCTCTTCCTGGGCGATTCGTTCACCTGGGGCGACGAGGTCCGTCAGGAGGAGCGGTTCAGCTCTCTTCTTGAGTCGTCCTGTGGCGTGCATTGCGACCGTCTTCCTCCGATTCACGCCATCAACATGGGCATCATCGGATACGGCACCGCGCAGTCCTTCCTGCAGTATCTGTTGACCCGAGACGACCACCAATATGACGTGGTCATCCTGGGCCTGTTCGCGGGAAACGATCTCAGCGACAACGCGTCCGTGGACAGTCCCAGTGGCCCGCGACCTCGGTTGATTCGATGTGACCGGGGGGGGCGGGACCAGTTGTGCTTAGAGGGTGTGCCGGTGCCCCCGGTGGTGGACTGGCCGGAGCACCGGTGGATCAACCCCCATGGGAGGGTCGCCCGGACCTTTGGTTGGAGTGGCTCGATTGCACTGGCAAGCCGGCGCCGTGCGCCGCGGTTTCTCAACGAGAAGCGGGTCGCCACGCAGATGCACGACCTCGCGGCTGCTCTGCCGTTCCCGGTCGTCGCTCGCACGTCAGATGGCCCGATCGAGGACCGGATAGGCCAGTTGGAATCGATCCTCGGCGCATTGAATCGAACGATTCGGGAGGACGGCCAGGCATTTGGCGTGCTGGTGTTTCCAAGCGCACAGGTCCACGCCCGAGACCCGCACGGCGACCTTGGGGCGTATGCTGAAATCCAAGGCGTGCTCGACCGCCTGGACATCCCCTCTGTGGACTACTACGAGAAAACGCGAGATGTCCCATGGGAGGACCTTTTCTTTGATGTCCAGAGCCATTGGCGCCCCCGAGGCCACCAGACGGCGGCGGACCTGTTGCGAACGCTGCTTGTGACGCTGCACCGCTGACGATGGCAATGGGTGGTCAGAACAGCAACCGGCCCCGCTTGGTCAGATGGGCGCGAAGCTCCGGCTCGTAGGCGAACAACGCGGGCGTGCCGCCTGAATGCAGCATGACCACTGGCTGGTCCGCTCTCCAGCGTCCCTCGCGCAGATGGGCGCACACACCCAGTCGCGCGGCAGCGTGAGGCAGGTGATGAAGCGGGGTCGGCGTGCGGGTCAACAGCTCGCGTGGATAGCGCGCCAGAACCTGTTCGATCGGATCCTCATGTCGCGCGACATCCTGTATTCTCTCACTCGGTGCTCTGTGGCGCGGCCCGAAAGATGACGGTGATGTGATGAACACGGCGGACGACCGCGACCTGGGCATGCATCGGCGCATCACCCGGCGCGACTTCATCAACGGGGTCGCCGTGCCCCTCGGCGGAGCGCTGGCCCTGCCACGATGGGCGTACGCGGCCGAAACCCAGGAGGCGGAACGGGCCGCCGAGGACTACCCCCCCACCCGGACCGGCATGCGTGGCAGCCACGACGGGTCGTGGGAAGTGGGACACCAGCTGCGCGACCGCGGCGGCTGGGACATGGCCGGCGCCACCGACACGGGCGAGCGCTACGACCTCGTCATCGTGGGTGGCGGCATCAGCGGTCTGGCCGCGGCGCACTTCTTCACATCCCAGGTCGGCCCCAACGCCCGGGTGCTCATTCTCGACAATCACGACGACTTCGGCGGGCACGCCAAGCGGAACGAGTTTCACTACAACGGGCGGATGCTGGCGCTCAACGGTGGCACGTTGAACATAGAGTCGCCCGAACGCTACAACGCCCCGTCGCGGGCGCTGCTAGACGCCATCGGCATCGACCTCGACCGGTTCCTCGCCAACACCACGGAAAGCCGCGGCATGTATCGCCGCATGGGCCTCGGGTCGAGCTACTTTTTCGACAAGGAAACGTGGGGCGTGGACCGCCTCGTCAAACAGGCGCGCGGTCCCGGCTATTCGCCTGAATTCCTGGCTCAGACGCCGCTCTCCGGCGCGGCGCGAGACGACCTCACGCGGATCTACGGCGCGCCGCTGCCCGACTACCTGCCAGGCCTCTCGTCCGCGGACAAGAAGGCTCGGCTGGCGACGATGAGCTATACGGACTTCATGCTGAAGGTGGTGCAGGTTGACCCGCAGGTCATGTGGTTCTTCCAGAACAGCGGGCACGGCAGTTTCTCTGTGGGCGCCGATGCGCTCCCGGCGCTGTTCGCGTGGCAAATGGGGCTGCCAGGCTTCACCGGCATGGCGCTGGAACCGACGCCAGACGGCGTGTTGGCGGACCTCCCGGGTGGCCACCATGGACGCCAGCGGCCGGGCGGCGCCTCGATCCATTTCCCAGATGGGAACGCCACCATCACGCGCCTCCTGGTGCGTCGGCTGATCCCGGGCGCGGTGCCGGGGAGTACCCAGGAAGACGTCGGGACGGCGAGGGTGGACTACGCGAGGCTCGACCCGGCCGGCGCGACCACGCAGGCCACCCGGATCCGGCTCAACAGCACCGTCGTGCACGTCGGACATCGCGGCTCGGGTTCAAGCCGGGACGTCGAAGTGAGTTACGTGCGCGGGGGCCGGACATCCCGGGTCCGAGGCCGAGCCTGCGTCATGGCGTGCTGGAACTCAGTCATTCCCTATCTGGTGCCGGAACTCCCGCAGGCGCAGCGCGACGCCCTGGCTTTTGGCGTCAAGGCACCATTGGTGTACACGAGCGTTGCTGTCCGCAACTGGACCGCGTTCCAGCGACTGGGGATCAGCTACGTCAGCGCGCCGAGCATGTATCACACGCAGGTCGCGCTCGATGAAGCGGTCGGTCTGGGCGACCTCAGACACGCCGAGTCACCCGACGAGCCGATCGTGCTGAGCCTGGCGCGGTATCCGGCGTCCCCGGGCAAGCCACGCAAGGAGCAGCACCGCATCGGACGGCAGGAACTGCTCACCACCGGTTTCGCCACGGTCGAGCGTCGCGTGCGCGATCAACTCGGTCGGGTGCTCGGTGCCGGTGGCTTCGACTCGGCGAGAGACATCATTGCCCTGGCGGTGAACCGCTGGCCGCATGGCTACTCTTATACGTACAACAGTCTCTACGACCCGCTCGAATGGGTGTTCTCGTCGACCGACACCCGACCCTGCGTGGTCGGCCGACAACCGTTCGGACAGATCACCATTGCCAACGCGGACGCCGCGGCCAGCCCACACACCGACGCCGCGATTCTCGAAGCGCACCGAGCGGTGCAGGAAGTCCTCCAGCGCCGTGCCATGCCATCCCTTGGAAGTGCCTGAACGCACGTATAGGATCAGCGACATGCAGACGACCAGCGTTCGGTGGACGACCCTGTTTTGGTGTGCGGCGACCGCGATGTCGATGGCCACCGTCACCGCGTGTGGTTCGGGTGACGCCGCAACAAGCGCAGCCCCCGTCGCACGTGATCAGCCACGTGAGCAGCAAGGACCAGCGGCCTGCGAGGCGTTGACCGGACTCGCGTTGGCCGACACCACGATTACGCTCGCGGAAGTGGTGCCAGCCGGGCCGTTCACGCCGCCGGGTGAGAGCGACCCGCTCGAGCTGCCGGCGTTCTGTCGAGTCGCGGCCACGACCACCCCGGCCGTGAACTTCGAGGTGTGGCTCCCCACCGACAGCTGGAATGGCAAGTTTCATACGTCCGGCAATGGAGGGATGGCCGGCACCATCAGCTATAGCGCGATGGCCACCGCGTTGAATCGTGGCTACGCCGCGTCCAGCACCGATACCGGACACGTGAGAGGTGACGGTGCATTCGACGCCAACTGGGCCCTGAACCGACCGGACCTGATCGAAGACTTTGGTCATCGGTCGATTCACCTGACCGCGATCCACGGCAAGGCCATCTCCGAAGCGTTCTACGGTGATGCTCCCAGCTACGCCTATTACGTCGGCTGCTCGAAGGGCGGTCAGCAGGGCATGATGGAGGCGCAACGGTACCCAGAGGACTTCGATGGTCTGGTGGTCGGCGACCCTGCCCACATGTGGACAAACTTCTATGCCAGTGCCCATCTCTGGTACGCACTCGCGACGCTGGACAACGAGGACAGCTACATTCCGCCTGACAAGGTCGCCATCCTGGGCGACGCCGTCACCGCTGCGTGTGATGCGATCGACGGCATTGAGGACGGCGTGCTCGACGACCCCCGCAAGTGCCACTTTGACCCTGCCACTCTGACCTGCGCGGCCGGTCAGGATGCAAGCACCTGTCTCACCGCGGCCCAGAGACAGGCGGTGGCGGACATTTGGAGCGGTCCCACGGACGAAGCCGGCGAGCTGCTCTACCCGGGACTGGTGCCGGGAGGCGAAGCGGGCCCGGACGGTTGGTCAAGTTGGGTCACGGGCCGGGAGGCTTATGCCGGCACACACTTCCTGGCGGCTGAAGACTTCATGCGGAATATGGTGTTCGATGATCCGGAGTGGGACTTTCGGACCTGGGACTATGCACGCGACCTGCCTATTGCCCTGGCCAAGACGGGCGACGCGTTGGACGCCGACGAGACTGACCTGAGCCCGCTTCGCGACCGGGGCGGCAAGCTGCTCGTGTATCACGGCTGGTCCGACCCGGATATCACCCCTATCGGCACCATCGAGTACTACGAAGAGGTCATGTCGGTGATGGCCGACGGGAAGAATGCCGAGGAGGCGCTGGAAGCGACCAAGGAGTTCTTCCGATTGTTCATGGTGCCAGGCATGGCACATTGCCGGGGCGGCCCGGGGCCCGATGTCTTTGACGCACTGACCGCCATGGAGCGGTGGGTTGAAGAGGGCGTTGCGCCCGACCAGATCATCGCCTCGAAGATCGTGGACGGTGAGGTGGTGCGCACGCGCCCGTTGTGCACCTATCCGCAGGTCGCACAGTGGAGCGGCACCGGCAGCACCGACGACGCGGCGAATTTTTCCTGCGTCAATCCCGGGTAGGCGCGTCCGCCAGGCTAGCGCTAGCGCTAGTGCGGAATCGCGTACCCGCGAATGGTCGGTTGCTGGTCCGCGACACTGTCGACCACCGCCTGCGACACCACGTTCGTGAAACGCTGCCGAATGTTCAGCGGCTCGTGGCCTTCGAGCTGGACGAACATCAGGCCGACCAGGTCTTCAGCCGGGTCACCCCAGTACAGCGTCCCGAAGGCGCCACCCCAGCCGTAGCTACCGGGGGACATCGTGTCGAACGACTTGGTCGGGTCCATGAGGACCCCGAAACCAAGCCCAAACCCGTATCCGTCGCCTCGGATATACACACTCTTGTCGTCGGTGTGATTGCTGATCATCAGATCGACGGTCATCCGTCCCACCAGCCGAACGCCATCGAGTTCCCCGCCATTCGCGATCATCTGGGCGAAACGGAAATAGTCCGCCGCCGTGCTGTGGAGACCAGCCACGCCCGGGAAGTAGGTGGTCGGTTCCTGGAATTCGGGTGCGCGTGACAGCTCAAACGCGCCGTCCTCGGTCCGCCGATACATGGCGGCGAGCCGGTTCACCTTGTCCCGCGGCACGTTGTAGAACGTGTCGGACATGCCGAGCGGGTCAAAAATCCGCGTCTTGAGGAAGGTGTCGATACTGACGCCGGAGATCTTCTCGACCAGCACGGCGACGTAGTCCGTGGACGCGCCATACTGCCAGTGGTCACCCGGGTGGAACGCGGCGGGAATCCTGGCGGCACGCGCCACCCGCTCGCCGAGGGTCGCAAACGGCTCGCCGTCGTTGGTCACCCAGCGGCGGTCCTCCTCAGACAGGCCTGCACCATCCGCGCTGAGGGTCAAACCTGACGTGTGGGTCAGCACGTGCCGGATGGTGACCGGACGCGCCTCGGGGACATTGCGCTGACGCGGACCATCGTTTTCCCGGACCCGGTGGTCCGCGTACTCCGGTATCCAGTCTGAGATCGGGTCGTCGAGCCTGAAACGTCCCTCCTCAAACAGCATCATCAGCGCCGTCGACACGATCGGTTTCGTCATCGACGCCAGCGCGAAGATGGAGTCGGTGGTCATCGGGACGTTGTCCTCCCGATATTGCGATCCGACCGCGGAGTAATGCACGACCTTGCCGCGCCTGGCCACCAACGTGACCGCGCCGGCGATCTGGTTGTCGTCGACGAACCGCTGGAAGTAGTCGTCTATCTTCTGCAACCGAGCGGACGACATGCCGACCGACTCCGGCGCCACGGTCGGCAGATCTTCGGCCGCCCAGAGTTGCCATGTGGACACCGACACGGCGAGGGCCACCGTCACACTGCCGACCACCAGCCGTGCACCACGCCAACGGTTCGTCATCTTCGTCATCGCCCAGACCTCCTTGTGATGCGGACGCTAGCAGACATCGGCGACGGGGGCAACGGGGCGCGGCGGGAACGTGCCCGGCATGCGCCCCGCGCTCGGGCTGTGCGCGGGCTGAGGCGGATGGCGTCAGGGAGACAGCGGGGCCAGTGGTATCACCCCGACCAGGGAAAACGACCACGCGCTCGCATCGTCGAGGTAGCGCTGATTCCCGATAACGTCGCCGGCTTTGGGGAGCCCGGTCGCAACGTAGTCAAGCGAGCCCTCCACCTCCAGATGACGCAGCCAGTTGTTGTCACCGAGCCGACTGAACGGGAGGAACGCCGTATCGAGCTCGAAATTGAGCTTGTGCGTGTAGACGCTGGCCGCGGTCGGCGTGGCGCCCGGACTGATCTTGTCGACGATGTCGAAATGGCTTTCGACCCAGCCGCCAGTCTGTTCCGGCTCGAGCAGGGACAGATTGAGCTCCAGCTCAACCTCGATGCCGTTGTCGCGAATCGGCTGCCCAGGACCCCCAGAGGTGCCGGTGAACGGGTGGACGTCGGTTTCACCGAACGGGACGAAGATCGTCTCCACGGTGAAGCCAACGCGGGGAATCTCGGTCGGAATGCCGACCGCGAGAATCAACTCGAGCACCGATTCCCGCTCCTGCGGACGCACGGCGACCACCTCCCCCTCTTCTAGTTCCGCGATTCGGGCCCTCCCGAACAGGTGTTCAACCGTGAGCGTGGGCTCAATTTTGACCTCCGGCGCACAGAGGAGGGCACAGCGCGTCTGAGCCCAGACCCCGTCAGGGCACAGCGCTGCCTGTGTCGCGACGACCGCCCCCGCGACGAACCGTCTCCACCCAGATCCCCCCGCCATCGTCAGACAGACGCTATCATTGGTTGACGAGCATGCACAGACGACCCTCTCTGGCTTTGGCCCTCTGCACCGTGGTGCTGTCGACCGCCTGCCTGGGTCGACCGGATGCGGAGATCGATCTCTCCGAGGCCACATACGCCGGGTCTGACTCGTGTCAGACATGCCACGCCGACATCCACGACCGTTGGCAGGACACCCTGATGGCGAAGGTCATTCAGGACCCACGCGAACAACCGGAGGTGATCCTGGGCGATTTCGCCACCAACGATCCGCTGGTGACCTTCACACCGGAGGACGTTGTCTTCACCTACGGCAGCAAGTGGAAGCAGCGCTATTACACGCAAGTCGGCGACGACTACTTCGTCTTCCCGGCGCAGTGGGACGTCCAGAATCGTCAGTGGCGCCGCTACAACCCGCAGCCGGGTCGAGAGTGGTGGGCGGACCACTATCCCGCCGACCAGATGCAGCGACCCACGGGCCCGCTGTGCGACGGCTGCCATTCTGTCAACTACGACATCACCACCAAGACGCCCACGGAATGGAATGTCGGCTGCGAGGCGTGCCACGGACCGGGCAGCCTCCACAACGCGGCGCAAACCGCCGCCACTATCATCAATCCGGCCCGGCTCGATCCGGTGCGGGCGGACGACATCTGTATCCAGTGCCATTCGCAGGGACGACCCCTCGAGAATCCGATCAACGGGCAGTACTACGACTGGCCGGTGGGGTATCGTCCCGGCGATCGACTCAGCGACTATTGGGAACTCGAAGGCCCCGAGCTGGGGGAGGAAACGGTCACCCACTGGCCGGACGGCTCAGCCCACAAGAATCGGATGCAGGGCAACGACTTCATCCAGAGCCAGATGTCCGTGAAAGGCGTGACCTGCTACGGCTGCCACGACGTGCACGGCACCGAGCACAACGCCGACTTGATCGCGCCCGGCAATGACGTCTGTCTCGACTGCCACGGGCCTCAGCTGCAAGCCGGGCCGCGTGGCTCGGTCGCGTATCACACCCAGCATGACCCCGAAGGGGAAGGTAGTGCGTGTGTCGCCTGCCACATGCCGGGAATTGCCGAAACTGTGGGCAACATCAACGTGCGCAGTCACACGTTCAAGTTTGTGTCTCCCGCCCAAACGGACCGGTACGGCATTCCCAACCCCTGCACGACCTGTCACGACGAGGAAACAACCGCGTGGGCGCTCGAGGCCCTCGAGACGTGGCCCTCGGTATCACCGTGGCGGATGTCCCAGTAGCGGACCACTCTCATGACGGCGCTGGCCGACTGGGCTCCCAACCCGCACGCGCTGATCGTGCACCTGCCGATCGGTCTGCTGGTCACGGCGTTCGGCGTCGATCTTCTCGCTCTGGTCCGCGCCGCCAACCGGGTGACGCTGAGCAACGTGGCAACGGGGCTCTACGTCGCCGGCACGGTGATGCTCGTGGTCGCCTACCAGACTGGCCGCGCGGGGGCGGCGGAGGTCTTCACTCCGGGGATGGCGCAAGCGGTGGTGACTCAACACTGGGACCAGGCGCTGTGGTGCGTCTGGTACTTCGGGCTCGCGACCGCGGGTCGCATCGGTTTGCGACGGCTCAGGCCTCGGCTCGGGCTCGGAGCGATGACGGGCTTGGCCGTGGTGGGGCTGGGTGGATGCTTGCTCCTCGCCATGACGGCCGAGCTGGGGGGGCGACTCGTGTACGAGCACGGGGTCGGTGTGGCGGCGCCGCTCGAGGGTCGGCCCTGACGGCCCAGCCCCATGTTGCACGAGCGCCAGCTGCCCGAGTTCCATGGCGGGCCTGAAGGCCCTTGCGACGCGGGACGGACGGAGCGAGCCGGGGGCTATTGGGGTGCGTGGATCGCCCGCAAGCGATCGCGGTCGAGTTCCGTCAACGGGAGCCACTCCAGCGTCTCGTCGGCGGCGGCGATCGACGAGCACGGACCGCACATGAGCGTGAAGCTCGCGCGATGGTGGGTCAAGCCTAGCGTGTGGCCAAGCTCGTGGGCAATGATGTTTCGCAGGACCCGCAGGTCGCCGGACCGTCGCGGTTCAGGGGACCGGATCACGACGAAGTAGTCTGGCGACCCGACCAGCGGCCAGGCGAAGGGCAACAGCGGTTGTTGCGAGAGCAACACGACGACATCGCCCCCGATGTCTCTGAGCTCTTGCGGTGGCACCGGTCCTGATGATCCCTTTGGGATGCGCCCACCGCGCTGCGCGACGAACCGGGCGTAGGTTTCGATGGCTCGCACGCCCGTCACACCCACCACCAACGACGCTTCATGCAAGCGCACCGGCACGCCGACTTCGTACAGGGTCTGATTCCAGAACTCCAGGGCGGTACGGGCCAGATCGATGCGGGGATCGTCCGCTGTTGGCGACACGATCACCACCTGACGCTCTGGGAAGGCCACCGGGTCCAGGCCGGACTGTGCCCACGCGGGCACCGCGACCAGGAGCGGCGCGACGAGAGCAACGGTGCACCGGAACCGGCTGGTGTGGGTCATGAACGCGACGCTTCTCGACAACGCACTGGACGGCCGAGGCGTTGCTCGTCCGAAAGTATCTAGCAAAGCGCCGTAAAAGCCTAGCGGCTATCCATCAGACCCGTGTGCCGGTGGAACCCGGCCAGGTCTCCGCTCGGGCGCTAATCCGACGGAATGTCCACGCGCCCCGCCACGGCGCTATGCCGCACATGACCGCTCCCTCCCCGCCTCACGACGAAGTCGCCCTTGACGTCAGCTACATCGATGCCGCCGGATCCATCGTCCTCGACGAGGACGTCACGACCGACATCGGTAATCGAAATGCCACCCGACCCGTCGTCCTCGATGACCACGTTGCCGCCGACCGCGATGATCTCGACGCTGCCGGATCCATCCCTGACCCGCACGTCCCCGGTCACGCCGTCGATGTCGATACTGCCGGACCCATCGCGGAGGGCGAGCCCCGCCACATCGTAGATCTTCACGCTCCCGGACGAGTCCCTGACGTCAAGCGGCAGGGTCTTCGGCACCTCCAGGACGAGGTCGAGCCTCCCGTGCGTGTCTTCGGTGCGGGTCTCGACCACGAGCTCCCTCCCCACCCGTTCCACCGTGAGCTCGACACGCGCGAGGTCTTCCGGGGTCGCGGCGCACGCCATACCGGTCGCGCGAACCTCAGTGAGACCGTCGCGACCCTCGATACGGAGTGACCCGGCCTCAACCCGGACCTTGATACTCGTCGCGTCACCGACGGACAGGTCGGCGCTGCGGGACTCGGTCTCGTCGCACGACCAGCCGCCGACGGACACGACGCACCCGGACGACCCGACCACGCCGAACACGACCGCCCACAACGCAGCACTCGACTTCATGGTGTTGCCTCCCGCCTCTTCAATACGTAGGTAGCCAGCCGGTGGTTCTCGTCATGTGCAATCCGATCGCGCTCGGCGTCCGTAGAAGTACGCAGTTGGGGTGGCTCAACACGCAACGGGGCCGTAATGGCCGTACAGCGCGGCGGCCACGCCGCAGGGAGGTGCAGTGTGCGTAGATCGAAGCTCGTGACGCTTGTCGTTGCCTTGACCGGACTCTGCGTGCTGGCGCCGCAGGCGTCCAGCCACCGGGAAGCTCCCCTCATCGCCAGCGATCCTCTTGCCGACAACACCGATGTGTATGCGTTCAGGGATCCGAATGATCCGCACCTCGTCACCTTCATCGCCAATTTCATTCCGCTCGAGTTCCCCAGTTCCGGCCCCAACTTTCACCGGTTCGACGACAACGTCTTATACGAGGTGATGGTCGACAACAACGGCGACGCGGTGGAAGACATCACCTACCAGTTCCGCTTCAAGACCGCACTGCGAAACCCGGCGACCTTCCTCTACAACACCGGCCAGGTCACGACGCTGGACGACCCGGACCTGAACGTCATGCAGCAGGCCTTCGTGTGGCGGGTCGATGGGCGGCGTCGCGGTCGATGGGCGGCGTCGCGGTGGCACCGCGGTGCCGCTGGGCAGCGTGCCGGTCATGCCGGCGAATGTCGGCCTCAATTCCATGCCGGACTACGCGAAGATGATCGGCAGCGGCGTGCAACAGCTTCCGAGCGGCATGCGTGTGTTCGCCGGGCCACGTGACGAGGGGTTCTATCTGGATCTCGGCGCGGTGTTCGATCTGGCCCAGCTGCGCAACCTGACCGGAAACTATGGCCCACCAGTGGACGGCACCGCGGGCTTCAACGTGCACACCATCGCCTTCCAGGTGCCCGTGGAAAAGCTCACACGCAGCGGCAGCGCGCCGACCAACGCCACGGATCCACATGCGGTCATCGGGGTGTGGTCGACGGCCAGCCGCCAAGCGGTGACCTCGCGCACCCCGGGCGGCCAGACCCATAGCGGGTCATGGGTGCAAGTGTCGCGTTTGGGGAATCCGTTGGTGAATGAGCTGGTCATCGACCTCGCCCGCAAGGACGCGTTCAATGGCCTTGAACCAACCGGCGATGCCGTGGCGCTGGACCGCGTGACCGACCCGGAGGTGGCGCGCCTGCTGACCGGCCTCTTCGGCGTGTCGGTACCGCCGCCGCCGCGGAACGACCTCGTCACGATTTTCCTCACGGGCATTCCGGGGCTCAACCAGCCGGCCAACGTCACGGCGTCGGAGATGCTGCGTTTGAACATGGCCATCCCGCCGTCAACCGGAGCGGCCGTGTCCCGACTCGGGCTGCTCGGTGGCGACACGGCAGGCTTCCCGAACGGGCGACGGGTGGGCGACGACGTTGTCGATATCGCCCTGCGGGTCATGGCTGGCGCCACCGCGTTCACCCCGGCGTTCGACAAGTTCCCGAACAACTCGCTGGGCGACGGCGTCGACGCGAATGACGTGGCATACCTGAACGTCTTCCCGTATCTCGCCGCGCCGCATGCGGGGCTTGATGGCATGGGCCCGGTCATCAAGTAGCAAGTAGGGGGAAAGCATCATGCGACGTCCCTCATCGCCAGATTCTGCGTCCGTCGCATCAACGCTGGTCGTCGTCACGTTGGTGGCGGCAGTCGCCTACGGGACCATGCGAGATACACCCGCAGACGTGGTCCGATGGCGACCGGTCGTCGGCACTCCTGGCGGACCG
>SXOW01000357.1 GCA_005778315.1 Acidobacteriota bacterium | reverse complement strand
GCCGGCGGCGGCCGCTGCCTCGATGCCGCGGCCCCAGGAGATGTCCCCGCGCAACCTGGCCGCCAGCAGTCCGAAGGCGAGGAAATACGCCCAGATCGCGGGGTTGCGGTAAGCGAAGAGCGCCAGGTCGCCGGCAATCACCTGCCGCTCGTACCACGCGATGCCACCGAGCCCCACGACAAACGTCACCCCCGTCACCACCGCAACCGTCCGCACCGACGCGTCACGGAGCGGATACGCCGCGACCATGAGCATCGCGAGGACGGCCAGGAAGTAGAACTGGCCCTCGATGTCGAAGAAGGCGAAGCGCCGCAGGAGTTCGAGAGACAATCCGTCAGCGCGCCATGCTTCGTACGCGAGCGCCAGCGCCATCCAGAACAGCCCCGGCACCGCGATCCGCCTGAGACGTCCCGCGGCGAACGCAGAGAACGAGGGCGACCGATCCCGTGCCAGCAGAAACCCGGAGATAAACAGGAACACCGGGACGGCTCCGTGCGCGAAGAGGTGCGAGATGAGGAGCGCGAACCGCTCGCCCTCAGTCACTTCCGGCCAGGTGCGGAAGTACGAGTGCAGATACAACACCGCGAGGATCGCGACACCACGCAGGATGTCCACCTCAGGCAGCCGGGCTGCGTGCGACCGTTCCGTCCGGTGATTCGTCATCGATCAACCGTGACGTGTGATCGACTCGGGCGCAACTGCCTACCAGCGGGCCTCTGCACCCGGCCGGCCCGGGGCGCGTGTCCAGGCCGGCGGTGTCTCGTCCAGCCGTCCGGCGGGACGCACGTACCGGAGCCGACCGAAATCGCTGTCCATCTCGTCGAACAGGCCGGTGAGCATGTCCGGCGTTGGGTCGGACACGCCAGCGCCGTCGGTCCGTCCGAGACCGTCCAACCAGCGGCCCGTGCGCGCTAGGGCGACGCGCACCCGGTACGACCCGCCTCGTTCCGCCTGCCGCGCGAGCGCGAGCATCGCCCCCATCGCTGCCAGGTAGCCCGTCGCGTGGTCGAGGGCCTGCGCAGGCAGCGGAGTCGGGCGGTCGTTCCCTGCCCAGACCGCGCCTTCCATCACGATGCCTGACGTCGTCTGTACGAGGCTGTCGAATCCGCGCCGGTTCGACCATGGACCGGCGTGCGACCACGCTGAGAGCGAGACCACAACCACACCTGGGCGCAGCCGAACGAGGTCGTCCACCCCGTACCCGAGGGCATCGAGCGCACCCGGCCGGGACGCCTGGATCACGACGTCGGCGAGCGCGGCCAGCGCCTCGAACCGGGCGCGGTCAGCGGCGGTGCGGAGGTCCAGATGGACGAACCGCTTGCCAAACCCGGTGTCGATGACGAGCGGCGCCATCTCCGGAAGGTGCACGGCACCCACGCGGATCACGTCCGCACCGTATGCGGCCAGGGTGCGTCCGGCGACGGGCCCCGCGATCACCCGCGACATATCCAGCACGCGCACGCCGGAAAGCGGCATCGCCCCAGCCCTGAATGCTCGGACGGGGGCCTCTCCCACCCTATCGAGGTCAAGCGGCGGCAGTGCCGCGAGCGCCCGTGCCTGCGGATGCGCCCTCCACTCTTCGGGCGTGCGCGCCAGATAACCGCAGCCACCCGCCTCCGCCAGTGCGTCCTCAGCAGCCTGCCCATCCCACGCGAGCATCGCCCGCTCCCCGTCCGCACGGTCAGTCGTGCGGGCGGGGTCAAGGCCGAGCACCCAGAGGGCGCACGCGCGATGGTGCGCGAAATTCGTGTGTAGCTGCACCCAGCGGTCGTCGCCCGTGCGGTAGTACCCGGAGAACGTATCCCACAACTCGGGCGGCGGCGCGTCATCAACGCGCAGGTAGCGCTCACTCCGGAATGACGCCGCCGCGTGACGCATCGAGACGGTCGCACGCTGCCAGCGACCGGTCCGCGCGTGCCACAACCGCGCGGCCGCAAGCGCGGCCCCCGCGATGCTCGCCGCCGCAACGGTCCCGACGCGGAAGGGCGACGGATACTGGGGATCGACTCCGTCGATCACGACGTGTTCCAGGTCAGCGAGGTCGCCGCCCGCCGAGCTCCAAATCTCGCACAGCGCCCCTGCTGCCAGTGCCTCGTCGTCGACCATCAGCCGCCTCCATTCAGGAGCATACGAGGAGCGCGCAGAACGCGCGGAGCGATACCCTGAGACGTGACGGACGAGGAGACGCCGTGTTTCCCCTGCGCGACAACAACCTCACGCGGGCCCGCCCGCTGTTCACGCTCGCGCTGATCGCCGTCAACCTCATCGTCTTCTTTGCCTGGCAGCCATCCGCGTTCTGGCTTCCCGATCCCCAACTCGCTGACGCTGAACGGCAGCAGGCGTTTCTCTTCGCCCACGCGGTTGTGCCTTGCGAGATCGCGCAGGGCCAGCCCCTGGACACCCGTGAGCGCCTGAGTGGCCTCTGCAGCGACACGCCCGGCATTCCCGAGAACCCGGAGAAGAACATTTATGCGGCGGTGCTGATCAGTCTGTTCCTGCACGGCAGCCTGTTCCACATCGCCTCCAATATGTGGTTCCTCTGGATCTTTGGAAACAACATGGAGGAGGCACTGGGACGGCTCCGGTACCTCGGCTTCTACCTGGTCGGGGGCGTCGTCGCGACACTCGCCTTCATCCTGCTTCAGGCGGACAAGGCCGTGCCGCTGGTAGGCGCGTCAGGAGCGATCGCCGCGGTGCTGGGCGGCTACCTCGCACTATTTCCCACGCGACGCATCATCGGTCTGGTCGGCGTGTGGCCGGTGCCCGTACCGGCGGCATTGTTCCTGGGATTGTGGTTCTTCGGCCAGTTCGCCATGCAGGAACCCAACGTCGCATGGCAAGCGCATGCCGCCGGCTTCGCCTTCGGCTTTCTGGTCACGTTCATGATGCGCGCCCCGCTGCGCGCGAGACTCCGCCGCCTGCATTTCTAACCACCACAGGAAGCGGTTACGGCCTCGGCGGCGGGGCGCCGCCACCAGTTGCGGGCAACCGTGCAGGCGTGCCGCGATAGCAACTGATCGTGTACGGGTACTCGTAGGTCGCGTGGTAGTGGTACATCGTCACCTGCCGGCCGTCCCACTCCACTTCGTGCGCGTGGCCGTGGCAGGCATCGAGGTTGTCGTTGGTCAACGTCTCGCCCCGCTCGCCGCGGACGCCGAACAGCCCGAAGCCATCGACCGCCCACCCGAGCAACGCCGAATGTCCACTGTCCGAATCCGCGACGCACGCCGTGACCGTGTGGTAGTGGTACTGGCCCGTGCGCTGCGGGTGCCCCGCACATCGGTCCTGCGTCTCCCACGCCCCGGCGTCGCGGTTGAGCGCATCGAGCGCGTCAAACACCACTGAACCCGAGGCCAGCACGGCGACGAACGGCGGCGAAACGCACGAAGCCTGAGCCGCAACCTGCGGGTCGGCGGGCAACGTGACCGCGAGCGTCTGCTGGCTGATGAAGTTCGGGTTCCGGTCGTACTGGTACGCGTCGTCGCTTGGCTGGATCGGGAAACGGCCGGTGACGTGGTTTGGCAACGCGTTGCCGGTCAGGATCCGGCTCGAACCCGACCTCGACGCGGTGAACGAGGACGGCCATCCGATCGCGCCGTCCACAATCGCCTTTGCGGTCGCGTTGTAGGTGCCGTCCGAGTTGAACCACGGACCTTTCACACTCGCGCCACCCCCCGGGCCACCCGCGCCGCCGCCGCAGCGCCAGACATATCCGGCGCGCGCACTCGTCGAGACCTTCCCGTCGCCTACCGGGACGCGAAGCAGGTCGATCACCCGCCGGGGGCCAACCACCGCTGGCGAAGTGGCCGCCGAAGCAGCGACACCCGGCGTCGAAGAAGCGCCAGGCGACGCGGTCGCACTGCCTGCGGTTCCACCGGAAACCGTCGGAGTCGCGCCGCCAGCGGTCCGGGCCCCCTCGGATGGAATCGAGCCTCCTGTGGCAGTTGCAGCCGCGATCGTGGAAGACGCCGTAGCAGACGGCGCACCGGAGACAGGAGAGCCATCCGAGCCGCAGGCGACAAGGACCGCGGCGAAGGGCAGGAGCAAAGCGAGCTGTCGGGCCATTGGGCAAACCTCCGCGTAAGAGGCTCGCACCCTACCAACACGATCTGTGGTGTCTCTTTGAGCACGCCGCGTCCGCCTACCCGGGGGCGAAGCCCCAGCGCTCCCGCACCCACGCCTCGGCGCGTCCGAAGAGCAGACGGTCGACGGCCACACCGACCACGATGATGACCAACATCATCGCTGAGACCATGCTGAGATCGTTGGCTCGGCGACCGGTATCCAACAACCGCCCGAGTCCCCCAGCAGTCACCAGAAGTTCCCCAGCCATCAGCGCGCGCCACGCGAACGACCAGCCCTGCTTAATTCCGCGCACCATCGACGGCATCATCGCCGGGACGATCACGTACCGAAAAGACTGCCAGCGGGTCGCGCCCAGCGTTCCTGCTACTCGCGACAACAGCGGCGGCAGACCTCGGACACCAGCTTGGGCGGAATACGCGATCGAAAATGTCGACCCCATGAGCACCACAAAGACAATCGCGGATTCACTTGCCCCGAACCACACCACGGCAAGCGGAAGCCACGTGATGCTCGGCAACGACTGAAGTCCGAGGATGAGGCCACCGAGATTCTCCTCCAGGACTCTCGATGTCGTCGTGAGGAGCCCGAGCGCAGTCCCGGCGACAAATGAGATCGCGAACCCCACGGTCATGCGCAGCAGACTGACCCCAAGCGCGTCAATGATCGCGCCGTTCTGGACGTTCGCGCGAAGAGCATGAAACACGTCCTCAGGCCCGGGCAGCGTCGCCCGCGACCAAAGGCCCGTACGCCCTGACACTCCCCAAGCGGTGACAAGGGCGGCGTACACGCCAAAGATACGGAGCAACCTCAAGGCTACATCCCGAGGTTCAGATCGCATACCGGGGTCCCGCCACTCCTGAGTCTTGAAGCTCGTAACGAACACGAGCTGCCAGGTCTGCCACCGCGTGGTCGTCTGGGGTCCGCGGGCGTTCAAGCGGAACATCGATGATCGACTTGATCTGACCTGGGCGTGCCGACATCACGACAACCCTGTCGCCGAGGATGACAGCCTCCCGCACGTTATGCGTGACGAAGACAATGGTGGTGCCAGTGCGGGCCCACACCGCTTGGAGTTCTAACTGCAGGTCATCGCGTGTCTGCGCGTCGAGAGCTGCGAACGGCTCATCCATCAACATGACGTGTGGCTCGACCGCCAGGCCACGTGCGAGCTGGGCGCGCTGCTTCATCCCGCCTGACAGTTCGTGGATGTAGGCCCGGTCGAACGTGGTCAAACTCACGAGGGCCAAATGACGGTCGACGATTTCCCGCCGCTGTCGTTTCGGGATGCCTCGCAGCTTGAGGCCAAACTCGACATTTGCCCGCACGTTGAGCCAGGGAAACAGCGCGGGCTCCTGGAACACCACTGCCCGCTCGCGAGCCATGCCTGTGATCGGGATGCCTCCGAACAGGGCCGCCCCTTCATATTC
>SXOW01000039.1 GCA_005778315.1 Acidobacteriota bacterium | reverse complement strand
CAGCAGTCCGACTATCTCCTCGTTGTCGCGAAACGCCGCCCAGTGCAATGCCGTGGCGCCGTCCGGTTGACGAGCATTGACATCCGCGCCCTCTGCCAGGGCCGTCCGCACCGCGTCCACATCCTGCGCGCGCGCCGCGGCGATGACCGCATCCTCATCCGCAGTCGCGGCCAACGGCGCAACAGATGAACCAGCTGCGATCACCGTTGCCAGCAGGAGCGGCAGGACAGGCAGATGCCGTGGTCGTGAACGGATCATTCAGACTCTCCCGGCGCGCGCGCCGTGGGGTGGGCGCCCGCGCCTGCTCGGTACCGATAGGAAGGCATCCTACTCCAGCCTCTTATATTTGACAACGAACGGCGCCAAGGACGAGACTACATTGTCCCGAACTGTATCCGGCCCGCGAACACGAAGGAGCATGCGCGTTGCGAAGAGGTTCAATGACGGTCGGTGAAACGGCGTCACTGCCCCTTTTCGTGCTGGTCTCCGTCCTGCTCTCGGCGGAGTTGGCCACGGCGCAGGCCCCCTCCCCCGCCGACGTATCACCGCAGCGGGCCCTCGTTGACCAGTACTGCGTCACCTGTCACAACGGTGACTTCGTCAACGGCACGGACGAACCACGTTCCCTGCTCGTTTCTCAGCTGCGCGCCGTCGGCCTGGCCTTGGACGAGGTGAGTGTCGACCAGGTCGGTGAACACCCGGAAATCTGGGAGAACGTCGTCCGCAAGCTGCGGGTGGGCGCCATGCCGCCTCAGCCAAGACCGCGGCCTGACAAGGCTACGTACGACGCGTTCCGACGTTGGCTCGAAGATGAGCTTGACCGGGCGGCCGCGACACACCCGAACCCCGGACGCACGCCGGCGTTTCACCGTCTGAATCAGACCGAGTATCGCAACGTCATCCAGGACCTGCTGGATCTGGACGTTGACGTCAGCGGGTGGATTCCCGCCGACGCCCCGGACCGACATGGCTTCGACAACAACGCCGCAGCCTTGTCGCTGTCGCCCGCGCTGTTCGCGCGGTACGTGTCGGCCTCTCGGAAGATCAGTCGACTGGCCATCGGCAGCGCCCCGACCGGCGGGGCCGTCATCGAGACCTATGAGGTCCCTCTGACGCTGTCCCAGAACAACCAGCAGGACGAGAACCTGCCGTTTGGATCCCGGGGTGGCATGGCCATACAGCATCACTTCCCGGTGGACGGCGAGTATCTGATTCAGGCCCGGCTGCGCACCAACTATGTCGGCTACGTGCGCGGCATCGACCAGGCCCACGACCTCGATATTCGACTGGATGGCCGCCGGATCAAGCAATTCACGTTTGGCGGCCAGGCCCCAGGCATGGCCGCGCCCGCCAGTTATGCCGGCAACGTCCGTGGCGACGACGAATGGGAGTCGTACACGCTCCATGCTGACGACGGCATCGAGGTCCGTATCAGGGTCGATGCCGGCCCGCACACGATCGGGGTGTCATTTCCGCGGGAGACGTGGGAGGAAGACGGCATTTTCCAACCACGCCAGGCCGGATTCGCGTTGGCCGTGGACGACATGCCAGACAGTAACCCGGCCTTGGACCGCGTCCACATCAGCGGCCCGTTCTCGGTCGATGGCCCCGGCGATACGCCCACGCGACGCAAGCTGTTTACGTGCACGCCGGCCACCGCCGACGAGGAGCGGCCGTGTGCCACCGAGATCGTGACGACGCTGGCCCGCCGGGCGTATCGGCGTCCGGTGACCGACGCGGACGTGCAGACACTGCTGTCCTTCTTCGAGGCCGGCCGCCGCGACGGGAGCTTCGACGACGGCATCGGATTCGCGTTGGAACGCGTACTGGCGGACCCGGAATTTCTGTATCGCATCGAGAATGACCCGGTGGATGGGCAACCGGGCGCCATCTATGCGCTGCGCGACGTGGAGCTGGCGTCCCGGTTGTCGTTTTTCCTCTGGAGCAGCATGCCGGACGATGCCCTGCTCGACGCGGTCGAGAACGGCACGCTGGGCACGCCAGAGGGGCTCGAACAGCAGGTTGCGCGGATGCTCAGGGACCCGCGTGCCGATGCCTTGATCGGCAACTTCACGGGTCAGTGGCTGCACGTGCGCAACCTGCAGAGCGTGTATCCCGATCCGCTCGCGTTTCCGCATTTCGACGAGAATCTCCGCGAGGCCTACGCCACGGAAACGCAGTTGTTCATCGAGAGCCAGATACGCGAGGATGCGAGCGTGCTGGACCTGCTCAGAGCCAACTACACGTTCGTGAACGAACGACTGGCCGAGCAGTACGGGCTGCCGAATATCTACGGCAATCGGTTCAGACGAGTGACGTTCCTCCCCGGGCAGCATGCCGGACTGCTGAGCCATGGCAGTGTCATGACCGTCACCTCGTATCCGAATCGAACGTCGCCGGTGCTACGTGGCAAGTGGGTGCTCGAAAACCTGCTCGGCGCGCCGCCCCCCGAACCGCCTCCCAACGTCCCGACCCTGGAGGAGAAGAACGCGGATGGCGAGCCGCTGTCCATGCGCCAGGCCATGGTGCAACACCGCGAGAACCCTGCGTGCGCGGTGTGTCACACGGCGATGGACCCGATCGGGTTCTCGCTCGAGAATTTTGACGCGGTCGGCGGATGGCGGGAACTCAGTGAGGCGGGTACGCCCATCGACTCGTCCGGGACGTTGCCCGATGGCGCCGCGTTCGCCGGGCCGACCGGCCTGCGTGATCTGCTGCTGGACCGTCCTGACGACTTTGTCGGGACAGTGACCGAAAAGCTGATGGGGTACGCCCTCGGACGTGGGTTGGAGTACTACGACGCCCCGACCGTCCGCAAGATCGTGCGTGAAGCGGCCAGCGACGACTACCGCTGGTCAACTATCATTCTCGGGATCGTAAAGAGCAGCGCGTTTCAGATGCGGAGATCCGACTCATGATGATCACCCAAAAGGCCATTCCCCGTCGTACCGTCCTTCGCGGCATTGGCGCCGGCCTGGCGCTTCCCCTCCTCGACGGGATGGTGCCCGCGTTTGCCGCCATCCGAAACAGTGCCGCGAACCCCGTGCGTCGGTTCGGGGTGGTGTATGTGCCCAACGGGATGGCGATGAAACACTGGACGCCGGAAGGCGAGGGCACCGCCTTCGAAATCACCCGGCTGTTGCATCCCATCGCAGCGTATCGCGACCAGATGACGCTGTTGACCGGGCTCAACGGTGTCCCGAGCAACGCCGGGGTGCATGCCAGCGCCGCGACGCGGTTCCTGACCGGAGTGACGCCAGCCAGGACGGAGTCCAGCTTGCGCGCCGGTATTTCGGTCGACCAGCTCATCGCGCGTGAATTTGCGAAGCACACGCAGCTCGGCTCGCTCGAATTGGCGCTGGACAGCCGAGACGTATCGGGGTCGTGCGACGTCGGATTCAGCTGCACCTACACCAACACCATCTCCTGGCGTAACGAGACCACCCCGCTGATGGGCGAAAACAACCCGCGCGCGGTGTTCGAACAATTGTTCGGCGACAGCGGCTCCACCGACCCGGCCGCACGGGCGGCGCGGATGCAGAAGGACAAGAGCATCCTGGACTCGGTGTCCGAAAAGATCAGCGCGCTGCAGAGCGGGCTCGGGCCGAACGACAAGGTGCGAGTGGACGAGTACCTGGAAGCGGTCCGAGACATCGAGCGCCGGATTCAAATGGCCGAGGCTCAGAGCGACCGCGAGCTGCCCGAGGTGGACCAACCGGCCGGTGTGCCGGGCACGTATGCGGAGCATGCGAAGCTGATGTTCGACCTGCTCCTTCTGGCGTACCAGACGGATCTGACGCGGGTGAGCACCACCATGCTGGCTCGGGAGATCAGTGGACGGACCTACCCGGAGATCGGGGTGCCGGATTCGCACCACCCCACCTCGCACCACCGGGAGGACCCCACGCTGTATGAGAAGGTGGCCAAGATCAACACCTTCCACCTGACTCTGTTCTCACATTTCCTCGAGAAGGCGCGAGCCACCCCAGACGGCGACGGCACCCTGCTTGACCACATGGTGATGCTCTACGGTGCGGGCATGTCGGACAGCAACCGTCACGACAACCAGGGCCTCCCGCTTGTGATGGTCGGTGGCGGCTCGGGTCACCTCAAGCCGGCCGGACATATCAGGTATGCGGAGCGCACGCCTATCAGCAACCTGCATCTCACCATTCTCGACAAGATGGGCGTGCCGGTGGATGAGATGGCCGACAGCACCGGCAAACTGGAGTTGCTCAGCGTCGGCTAGTCCCCGAACGGGACTTCACGCCGAAGGACCGCAGGACCGCGGTAGGTTGACACCAGGCCCGGCACGTGCGCCGGGCCTTTTTTTTCGTAGACGGGGGCGAAGGCATGACGTATCGACGACGCAACAGGCTCGGGGCTGGGGTGGTCACCGCCGCCCTGATGATGACGTGGGGTTGCGCGGACGGCGTCTCACCGACCGGCACCGACGCCGCGAACGGCGTAGACGAGAGCGGTGTCATCGCGATTGATGGCGACGACATCGGTGGCGTGGTCACCAGCGCGGACGGCCCCGAGGCTGGGGTCTGGGTGGTGGCAGAGACCATGGATCT